>NZ_JBJDQT010000013.1:0-190681 GCF_044903565.1 Streptomyces sp. NPDC004065
CCACGGTCCAGACCCTGCCCGCCCACCTCCGACGGTCCCTGACCTGGGACCAGGGAAGCGAGATGGGCGCCCACGGCTCCTTCACCGTCGCCACCAACATCCCGGTCTACTTCTGCGATCCGGCCAGCCCCTGGCAACGAGGCTCGAACGAGAACACCAACGGCCTGCTGCGGCAGTACTTTCCCAAGAGCACCGATCTCTCGGTCCACACCCGCGAACACCTCGACGCGGTCGCCGCTGAGCTGAACGGCCGCCCACGCAAAACGCTCGGCTGGGAAACCCCAGCCGAGCGCCTGCATAAACTGCTCGCGGCCTGATCAACACGACCACGTGTTGCGACGACTCCTAGAAACCGCCATCCAGGGAGGGCGCCCCCTTCGCATGCGGCCGGTGCGTTCCACCCGACGGAGGTGGCTCTTGCTCAGCGGCGGCGGCGCGCACGTCCCGTGCGGGCCGCCTTGGCCCGCTTGGCGGCGAAGCGTACTCCGCCCGGGCTCTCCCCGACCTCGACCCGCACCACGGTGGACAGGGGGTCCACGACGCCCTCGCCCACATGCAGGATGGACGTCTCCACGGCGCCCAGCTTGCTCAGGGCGGTCGCCGCGCTCTTCAGCTCCTCCTCCGCGGTGTCCCCCTTGAGGGCGAGCATCTCGCCGTAGGGGCGCAGGAGGGGAATGCCCCAGGCGGCAAGGCGGTCCAGGGGAGCCACCGCCCGGGCGGTCACCACGTGCACCGGCGGCAGCTTGCCCATGACCTCCTCGGCGCGGCCGCGGACCACCGTCACATGGTCGAGGCCCAGGAGCTCCACGACCTCGGTGAGGAAGTTGGTGCGCCGCAGCAGCGGCTCCAGCAGCGTGATCCTCAGGTCCTCCCGCACCAGCGCGAGAGGAATGCCCGGCAGGCCGGCGCCCGAGCCGACGTCGCACACCGTCACACCTTCAGGGACGACCTCGGAGAGCACCGCGCAGTTGAGCAGATGCCGCTCCCAGAGCCGGGGCACCTCACGCGGACCGATGAGCCCTCGCTGCACTCCTGCCTCTGCCAGCAGACCGGCGTACCGGACCGCATCCGCGAAGCGTTCACCGAACACCTCATGTGCCTGCTCGGGCGCAGGGGGGAGCTCCGCTGCCTCCGTCACGGGGACCGTCCTTCCGTACCGCATCAGCGCGTCCAGCGCCGACCACCAGAACTACCAGGCTGACAAAGTTCGGCCCCGTCTGCGCTACAGACGGGGCCGGTGGAACGTGGGACCGATCAGGCGGGCAGCACGACGACGAAGCGCTCCGGCTCCTCGCCCTCGGACTCGCTGCGCAGGCCGGCGGACTTGACCGCGTCGTGCACCACCTTGCGCTCGAACGGCGTCATCGGCTTCAGCCGCACGGGCTCGCCGCTGCTCCTGACCTCGGCCGCGGCCTTGGCGCCGATCTCGGACAGCTCGGCCCGCTTCCTGGCCCGGTAGCCCGCGATGTCCAGCATCAGACGGCTGCGGTCACCGGTCTCCCGGTGCACGGCCAGACGCGTGAGCTCCTGCAGCGCCTCCAGCACCTCACCGTCACGCCCGACCAGCTTCTGCAGGTCACGGCTGCCGGTGTCACTGATGATCGAGACAGAGGCGCGGTCGGCCTCGACGTCCATGTCGATGTCGCCGTCGAGGTCGGCGATGTCCAGCAGACCCTCGAGGTAGTCCGCCGCGATCTCGCCTTCCTGCTCCAGGCGGGTCAGGGCGTCTGCGCCCTCGGCAGCGGCGGAGGTGGTGCCTTCCGTCACGGGATGGGCTCCTTCTTACTTCTTGGACGGGGACTTGGGTCGCTGCGGGCCCTTGCGCTGGCCGGACTGGGCCCTGCTGCGGGTGCCGCCGTTGCCGGGCTCGGAGGCCGCCTTCTTGGCCGCGGCCGGCGGCGTGTCCTGTGGCGTGTCCCGGGGCTCGCCGGACTTGCTCAGCGAGGTGGTGGGGGCCGGCCCCGTGTCACCCGCGCCGGCCGCCTTCGGGCCGCCCGACTGGCGCTGCGCCTTGGTCTGCCGCTTGGGCTGCTGTCGCCGGGGGGTGCCGGCCGCGGCCACGGGCGTACCGTCCTCGGTCTGCACCGCGACGGCGCCCTCGCTCCGCACCACGGTGCCGTCGGCCTGGGCCGCCAGGCCCGCCTTGCTCAGACCGTTGATGAACTTGCGCTCGAACTCGTTGCGGTCGCGGCCCTTGGCGACGATCGCCTTGACGATGGCCTTCTCGCTGCGCCGGCGGATCCTGCCGTGGTGCGTGACGTGCTTGCCCAGACGCTCCAGGTACGCGGCCTGCGCCTTGGAACCCGGGGTCGGGTTGTTGTGGATCACGTACATCTGCTGGCCCATGGTCCACACGTTGGTGGTCAGCCAGTAGACCAGGACGCCGACGGGGAAGTTGATGCCGAAGACGGCGAACATGACCGGGAAGACGTACATCAGCATCTTCTGCTGCTGCATGAACGGCGTCTTCACCGTCGTGTCGACGTTCTTGGTCATCAGCTGGCGCTGCGTGTAGAACTGCGACGCCGACATCAGGATGATCATGACCGCGGTCACGACGCGCACATCGGTCAGCGAGGCGTTGAGCGAGGAGACCTTGGCGGCGCTGTCCGTGAACTTCGCGGCCAGCGGGGCGCCGAAGATGTGCGCCTTCTGCGCGCTGAGCAGCAGCTGGTCGTTGATGACGCCGATGGTCTTGCCCGACGCGATGCCGTTGAGCACGTGGTACAGCGCGAAGAAGAACGGGGACTGCGCCAGGATGGGAAGGCACGAGGAGAGCGGGTTGGTGCCCGACTCCTTGTACAGCTTCATCATCTCTTCGGACTGACGCTGCTTGTCGTTCTTGTAGCGCTCCTGGATCTTCTTCATCTCCGGCTGGAGCGTCTGCATCGCGCGCGTCGCCTTGATCTGCTTCACGAAGAGCGGGATCAGGCAGATACGGATGAGGATCACCAGGGACACGATGGACAGGCCCCAGGCCCACCCGGTGTCGGGTCCGAAGAGGGCGCCGTACACCGTGTGGAACTGGACGATGACCCAGGAGACAGGTGTCGTGATGAAGCTGAAGAGGCTGGCAATCGTGTCCACTAATCATGCTCCTTGGGCATGGGACGAGGTCTTCCTGGCCGGGCTCGACGGAAGATCACCGTCGGTGGCCGTTTCGGCGGCGGAGGGCCCGCCCTTGCGTGCGCGCCAGGCGCTGCGCAGCACTTCGTGCCATCGCGGGCGCTTGCGCGGCGGGACATGGTCCACACCGCCCAGCGACCACGGATTGCACCGCAGGATGCGCCACGCGGTCAGTGCCGTTCCCTTGATCGCGCCGTGCCGGTCGATGGCCGTGTAGCCGTAGTGGGAACACGACGGGTAGTACTTGCACACCGGTCCGAGCAACGGGCTGATCGTCCACTGGTACAGCTTGATCAGAGCCAGTAGCGGGTACTTCATCGCGCGCCCCCTCCCAGCAGTCGTTGAAGGGCGGCATCCAGGTCTCGGGCCAGCTGTGCGTGGTCGGCGTCGCCCGCGCCGGGCAGCGCTCGTACGACTACCAGGCTACCGGGGGGCAGAAGGGCGACCCGGTCACGCATCAGATGACGCAGTCTGCGCTTCACCTTGTTGCGCACGACCGCGCCTCCCACTGCCTTGCTCACGACGAAACCCGCACGCGTCGGGGGAGCGCTCTCCCCAGGCGCGTGCGGGTCCGTGACACCGCTACGAAGGTGGACGACGAGGAGCGGGCGTCCTGCCCGGCGCCCTCGCCGCACCGCGGTCGCGAAGTCCTCGCGCCGCCTCAGCCGGTTCTCGGTGGGCAGCACGACGTCATGACCTGACCGGGATCAGGCGGACAGACGGGCGCGACCCTTGCTACGGCGGGACGCGAGGATCGCGCGGCCGGCACGGGTGCGCATCCGCAGCCGGAAGCCGTGGGTCTTCGCGCGACGACGGTTGTTCGGCTGGAAGGTGCGCTTGCTCACTCGGGGGCTCCAGAAAAGAATCGGTGGTTGCGGGGTGCCGTCCTGGCTGTCACCGTGCGCCCACGAGTAGCTCGCAGTTACGCCCGAGTGCACCGCTTACCGATCACCTTGCGCGATCTGTGCCCTTCGGAGGCAGGCGGCAGCAGCCATCGACAACTCGACCTGGTTACGGTACGCGCGGCCGGGCCATCCGGTCAAACCAGCGGCCACCGGGAGACACTGTCCACAGCCTGGGGACAACAACTTGAACCCTACGGGCCGCCCTGACTACCGTGACTGGACTCCGATTCGTTCCCTTGTCCCCGCCCCGGCGGGTTTGCACCCGCCGGTCCGCCCGATCCACCCCGATGTACATCCCGACCCGTCCCCGAATCACACGTTCGAGGGACCTGTGAGAGAGCGTGCCCTGTGGCTGACGTACCTGCCGATCTTGCCGCAGTGTGGCCACGAGTACTGGAGCAGCTCCTCGGTGAGGGCCGCGGTCAGGGCGTCGAGACGAAGGACGAGCACTGGATCCGGCGCTGCCAGCCGCTGGCCCTGGTGGCGGACACCGCGCTGCTCGCGGTGCCGAACGAGTTCGCCAAGGGTGTGCTCGAGGGGCGTCTGGCGCCCGTCGTCAGCGAGACCCTGAGCCGTGAGTGCGGCCGGCCGATCCGTATCGCGATCACCGTGGACAGCTCCGTCGGCGAGTCGCCGGCGCCCGCTCCGCCCGCGCCGCAGGCCCCGGCGCGCTACGAGGAGCAGGAACTGCCCACCGGCCAGGGGGGTTACGAGGGCTACGGCCGGCACCGGGCCGGGGGCCACCGCCCCGCCCGTCCGGGCCGTCCGGGGGCCCCCGCCCCCACGGGCCGCGCCGACCGGCTGCCCGGCGCCGACGGGGACCAGCTGCCGCCGCCGCGCACCGGCCACCAGGTGGGCGACGGCTCGGACCAGCTCCCCACGGCGCGCCCCGCCTACCCCGCGGAGTACGCCGAGTACCAGCGCCCCGAGCCCGGCGCCTGGCCGCGTCCCCAGCAGGAGGACTACGGCTGGCAGCAGCAGCGGCTCGGCTTCCCGGAGCGCGACCCCTACGCCTCGCCCCAGGAGTCGTACGGCGCGTCGCAGGACGCCTACGGGACGTCGCAGGACTACCGCCCCAAGCCGGCGGACCGCGCGGGCTACGACCAGCCGCGGTCCGACTACGAACCGCGCCCGGACTACGACCAGCCGCGCCCCGACTACGACGCGCGCTCCGAATACGAGCAGCCGCGGCCGGACTACGACGGGGGCCGTTCCGACTACGACCGCCGGGACTACGACCAGCGCGACGCCGGCCGCCGGGAGCCGCCGGAGTCGCCGGGCGGCTCCGGGCACGTGCACCGCGGCGGTCCCGTGGGACCGGGCCTGCCCACCACCGGCGCCCCCGGTCCGCTGGCCGCGCAGCCCGCCCCGGCGGCCGGTCCGGGCGAGCCGACGGCGCGGCTGAACCCGAAGTACCTCTTCGACACCTTCGTCATCGGCGCGTCCAACCGCTTCGCGCACGCGGCCGCGGTCGCCGTCGCGGAGGCGCCCGCCAAGGCCTACAACCCCCTGTTCATCTACGGGGAGTCGGGGCTCGGCAAGACGCACCTGCTGCACGCGATCGGGCACTACGCCCGCAGCCTCTACCCGGGCACGCGCGTGCGGTACGTGAGCTCGGAGGAGTTCACCAACGAGTTCATCAACTCCATCCGGGACGGCAAGGGCGACAGCTTCCGCAAGCGGTACCGGGAGATGGACATCCTGCTCGTCGACGACATCCAGTTCCTGGCGGACAAGGAGTCGACGCAGGAGGAGTTCTTCCACACCTTCAACACGCTCCACAACGCCAACAAGCAGATCGTGCTCTCCAGCGACCGGCCGCCCAAGCAGCTGGTCACGCTGGAGGACCGGCTGCGGAACCGTTTCGAGTGGGGTCTGATCACCGACGTCCAGCCGCCCGAGCTGGAGACGCGCATCGCGATCCTGCGCAAGAAGGCGGTGCAGGAGCAGCTCAACGCCCCGCCGGAGGTACTGGAGTTCATCGCCTCCCGGATCTCGCGCAACATCCGCGAGCTGGAGGGCGCGCTGATCCGGGTGACGGCGTTCGCCTCGCTCAACCGGCAGCCGGTGGACCTGGGCCTGACCGAGATCGTCCTGAAGGACCTCATCCCGGGCGGCGAGGACTCCGCGCCGGAGATCACGGCGACGGCCATCATGGCGGCGACGGCCGACTACTTCGGCCTCACGGTGGAGGACCTGTGCGGCACCTCGCGGGGCCGGGCGCTGGTGACGGCCCGCCAGATCGCCATGTATCTGTGCCGTGAGCTCACCGACCTGTCCCTGCCGAAGATCGGCGCGCAGTTCGGCGGCCGCGACCACACCACGGTCATGCACGCCGACCGCAAGATCCGCGCGCTGATGGCCGAGCGGCGCTCCATCTACAACCAGGTCACCGAGCTGACCAACCGCATCAAGAACGGCTGACGTCAGCCGCCGCGAGCGCGGCTGACGGCCGCGCGCACGCCGGCGAGGGCGTCCGGGACCGGTCCCGGACGCCCTTTCTCGTGCCCGCACACGGTCCGCACGGGCCGGTCCTCCCCGCACCACCGCCCGAGCCGCACGCGGTCCGCACGGGCCGGTTCTCCCCGAGCCCCACAACCGAGCCGCACCCGGTCCGGCCCGTCCGCCCCGGGCGCCGCCCGAGCCGCACCCGGACCGAGCCGCACCCGGGACAGGGCGGCCGGTCTGTTCCCGGCGGTGTCCGCTGTTCGAATGCACACCGGGGTTACGGCCTTCCTCCACAGATTCGGCAGCTTTTTCCCGTCCACATCCTGGGGACCGCGAAGTTGTCCAGACCGCGTCCACAGCCGCACCCGCCCCACCCCCGTCCGCGCAGCTCAGAGGCCTGTGGAATCGTGGACGAAGCCCCTCCACAGGCTGTGGACGACACAGGGATCCACAGGCTGTGCACGGAGTTGTCCACGGGCAACCCACAGGGGGCGGCCGGTTGTCCCCAGTGATCGGCGGCTTCTCCACACCGCTGTCCACTGTTCGGCAAGGCGACGCGTCCGCTCACCGCGTCGAGTGAAAGCCGTCACACCAGGGTGCCGGATTGGGGTGTGGGAAACGTGGGTAAACCTGGGGACGCAGCTGGGGAGAACTGCCCCGAGGCTGTGGGCGGTGTGTGCAGAACTTCCCGTTCTCCACAGAGGCCCCGGGTTGTCCACTGTCGCCACCCACAGGGCCGGTGGACAAAATTCCCGCGCTGAGCAGGGCAAACGTGGTTATCCACGGTATCCACAGGCCCTACTACTACTCCCAACCAGTAAGAGTGCGGAATCCGTTTCGAAGCGGGACCTGTGCACAACTCGCGCTCCCGGGCCCGGCCGCCCCTCGGAGCGACTTGACCCCGACAGGCACCCACTGTCGGTGCGGTACGTCAGACTGGTCCCCGGCGTCCTTCCCTTCGCAGTGGGCCGTGACGCCGAGTCGGAGGACTCAGCAGCAGAGGACTCAGCAGCAACAGCAGGAGGCGGCTTACGGTGAAGATCCGGGTGGAACGCGACGTACTCGCGGAGGCAGTGGCCTGGGCGGCACGCAGCCTTCCGGCCCGTCCGCCGGCGCCTGTTCTCGCCGGCCTGCTGCTCAAGGCGGAGGACGGCCAGCTGAGCCTGTCCAGCTTCGACTACGAGGTCTCCGCGCGGGTCTCGGTGGAGGCGGAGGTCGAGGAGGAGGGCACGGTCCTCGTCTCGGGCCGCCTGCTCGCCGACATCTCGCGCGCCCTGCCCAACCGTCCCGTGGAGATTTCCACAGACGGTGTACGGGCGACGGTGGTCTGCGGGTCCTCCCGCTTCACCCTCCACACCCTGCCCGTGGAGGAGTACCCGGCCCTGCCGCAGATGCCCAACGCCACGGGCACGGTGCCCGGCGAGGTCTTCGCCTCGGCGGTGCAGCAGGTCGCGATCGCCGCCGGCCGCGACGACACGCTGCCCGTCCTCACCGGTGTGCGCATCGAGATCGAGGGCGACACCGTGACGCTCGCCTCCACCGACCGCTACCGGTTCGCGGTCCGCGAGTTCCTGTGGAAGCCGGAGAACCCGGACGCCTCCGCGGTCGCCCTGGTGCCCGCCAAGACGCTGCTGGACACCGCCAAGGCGCTGACCAGCGGCGACCAGGTGATCCTGGCGCTGTCCGGCTCGGGCGCCGGTGAGGGCCTGATCGGTTTCGAGGGCGCGGGACGGCGTACGACCACGCGCCTGCTGGAGGGCGACCTCCCCAAGTACCGCACGCTGTTCCCCACCGAGTTCAACTCGGTCGCCGTGATCGAGACCGCCCCCTTCGTGGAGGCCGTCAAGCGCGTGGCCCTGGTCGCCGAGCGCAACACCCCGGTGCGCCTCAGCTTCGAGCAGGGCGTGCTCATCCTGGAGGCCGGCTCCAGCGACGACGCACAGGCTGTGGAAAGGGTGGACGCCCAGCTCGAGGGCGACGACATCTCCATCGCCTTCAACCCCACGTTCCTGCTGGACGGTCTGAGCGCCATCGACTCCCCGGTGGCGCAGCTGTCCTTCACCACGTCCACCAAGCCCGCGCTGCTCAGCGGCAAGCCGGCGGTGGACGCGGAGGCGGACGACGCCTACAAGTACCTGATCATGCCGGTCCGGCTGAGCGGCTGACGTCGTCCACAGGCCGGGCGTCCGCCGGGGACGCCCGGCCCGGCCGTCGACGGCCGTTTGCGCGAAGCCGCAGGTCGGGGCCACGTATGAGCGGGTATGCCCACGGATGTGCGCGACCGTCCGGGTTTAGGCTCGTACGCGGGTACGAAAGACGAAAGTGCCCCCACGCCACGCCTGCAACCTAAGGAACGCAACTGATGGAGCTCGGTCTCGTCGGCCTCGGCAAGATGGGCGGCAACATGCGCGAGCGGATACGCCGCGCGGGCCACACCGTCATCGGATACGACCGCAACCCGGACCTCGCGGATGTCCACAGCCTCGAGGAGCTTGTGGGCAAGCTGCAGGGGCCGCGCGTGGTCTGGGTGATGGTCCCGGCCGGCGAGCCCACCCAGAACACGATCGACGAGCTCGCCGAGCTGCTCGAGCCCGGTGACGTGGTCGTGGACGGCGGCAACTCCCGCTGGACCGACGACGAGCGGCACGCGAAGGAGCTCGCCGCCAGGGGCATCGGCTTCGTCGACTGCGGCGTCTCCGGCGGCGTGTGGGGCCTGGAGAACGGCTACGCGCTCATGTACGGCGGCGACGAGGAGCACGTCGCCCGGGTGCGGCCGGTCTTCGACGCGCTGAAGCCGGAGGGCGACTTCGGCGCGGTGCACGCCGGCAAGGTCGGCGCCGGCCACTTCGCCAAGATGGTCCACAACGGCATCGAGTACGCGATGATGCAGGCCTACGCCGAAGGCTGGGAGCTGCTGGAGAAGGCCGACTCCGTGGACAACGTCCGCGAGGTCTTCCGCTCCTGGCAGGAGGGCACCGTCATCCGCTCCTGGCTGCTCGACCTGGCGGTGAACGCCCTCGACGAGGACGAGCACCTCCAGCAGCTGCGGGGGTACGCGGAGGACTCCGGCGAGGGCCGCTGGACCGTGGAGGCCGCCATCGACCACGCCGTGCCGCTGCCCGCGATCACGGCCTCGCTGTTCGCCCGGTTCTCCTCGCGCCAGGAGGACTCGCCCCAGATGAAGATGATCGCCGCGCTGCGCAACCAGTTCGGCGGCCACGCGGTCACGAAGAAGTAGTTCCCAGGACCGCCCAGCGGTCCACGACGCCGGGGGAGGTCGGCGTACGACCATGCACGTCACGCATCTGTCGCTGGCCGACTTCCGCTCGTACGCCCGGGCCGAGGTCCCGCTCGGCCCGGGCGTCACCGCCTTCGTCGGCCCCAACGGCCAGGGCAAGACCAACCTCGTCGAGGCGATCGGCTACCTGGCCACGCTCGGCAGCCACCGGGTCGCCTCCGACGCCCCCCTGGTCCGCATGGGCGCCGAGCGCGCCGTGATCCGCGCGCAGGTCAGACAGGGCGAGCGGCAGCAGCTCGTCGAGCTGGAGCTCAACCCCGGCCGGGCCAACCGGGCCCGCGTCAACCGCTCCTCCCAGGGCAGGCCGCGCGACGTGCTGGGGATCGTGCGGACCGTGCTGTTCGCCCCCGAGGACCTCGCGCTGGTCAAGGGCGACCCCGGTGAGCGGCGCCGGTTCCTGGACGAGCTGATCACGGCTCGCTCGCCGCGCATGGCGGGGGTGCGCTCCGACTACGAACGCGTCCTCAAGCAGCGCAACACACTGCTGAAGTCCGCCGCGCTGGCCCGCCGGCACGGCGGCCGCTCCATGGACCTGTCCACCCTGGACGTGTGGGACCAGCACCTGGCCCGTGCGGGCGCCGAACTGCTCGCCCGGCGCCTGGACCTGATCGCGGCGCTGCACCCGCTGGCCGACAAGGCCTACGAGCAGCTGGCGCCCGGCGGGGGCCCCGTGGGACTGGAGTACAAGCCGTCCGCGCCCGGCGAGGCGCACACCCGCGAGGACCTGTACGCCCAGCTGATGGAGGCGCTCGCCGGCGCCCGCAAGCAGGAGATCGAGCGGGGCGTGACCCTGGTCGGCCCGCACCGCGACGATCTGGTGCTCAAGCTCGGCCAGCTGCCCGCCAAGGGCTACGCCTCCCACGGGGAGTCCTGGTCGTACGCCCTGGCGCTGCGCCTGGCCTCCTACGACCTGCTGCGCGCGGAGGGCAACGAGCCGGTGCTGATCCTCGACGACGTCTTCGCCGAGCTGGACGCCCGCCGCCGCGAGCGGCTGGCCGAACTGGTCGCGCCCGGCGAGCAGGTACTGGTGACCGCGGCCGTCGACGACGACGTGCCGCACGTGCTGACAGGCACCCGGTTCACCGTGGCGGACGGGGCGGTGGAGCGCGCATGAGCACCGACGGCCCCGCGGCCGAGCGGCCGGGGACGCCCTCCGGGCAGGGCGCGGCGCCCGGGCAGCCGGCGGCGCCCGCCGGGCGGCCGGGGAAGCCGGCCGAGCCGTCCGGCGTCGATCTCGCGCGGGTGGCGCTGCGTGCCGCGAAGGACGCGGCACGCGCACGCGGGGACGCGGCGCAGCAGCGCAAGCAGGCGCGGCGCGGCGGTCTGCGCTCCGGGGCGCGCGCCGACGGCCGCGATCCGATGGCGCTCGGCGCGGCGATCAACCGGCTGATCACCGAGCGCGGGTGGGAGACGCCCGCGGCGGTGGGCGGGGTGATGGGGCGCTGGCCGCAGATCGTGGGCGCGGACGTGGCCAGGCACTGCGTCCCGGAGAAGTACGACGAGGACGAGCGGGTGCTGACGGTGCGCTGCGACTCCACGGCCTGGGCGACGAACCTGCGTCTGCTCGCCCCGACGCTGGTGGCCCGTCTCAACGAGGACCTCGGGCACGGCGCGGTGCGGTTGATCAAGGTGCAGGGCCCGGGCGGCGGCGCCCGCCGGTACGGCCCGCTGCGCGCTCCGGGGAGCACCGGGCCCGGCGACACGTACGGGTGACGGATTTCACATCGCCCGGTCAGCGCCCGGTCACGGAGGGGTGTCCGCGGGGGCGCGGGAAGCGTCCGCCGTGCAACCGCACGCTCTTGCGAATCCCTACCTGACCGCTGAGTAGCGAAGGGTTGACGGCCGGAAGCGCTGAGTGCCGCTGTGAGCCTCTTGGAGCCCCCTTCCGCATATCGGGACCCGGCCGAGACCGGTTCAGGGCGCCACATGCGGACTCAGGTACCCGCAAACCCCCATCAGTGTCGGCGCTACCGGTAGACTGGAAGACAATCCCGCCCCGAACGTGGGGACCGCCCGGGAAAAGCTGAGCAACGCTGATCAAGGCTTACCAACGCAACATGCCGCAGCCGCTCCGGCAACCTGCCGACGAGCCCGGCTCGTGCTGTGCCAGAAAGGGCGCTTCGTGGCCGATTCCGGCAACCCCAACGAGAACATTCCGTCCACCGACGCCGCCGCGAACGGGGCCGACTCCTCGAACGGTGAGGTCACGGCCTCGTACGACGCCAGCGCCATCACCGTCCTCGAGGGCCTGGACGCGGTCCGCAAGCGCCCCGGTATGTACATCGGTTCCACCGGTGAGCGCGGCCTGCACCACCTCGTGTACGAGGTCGTCGACAACTCCGTCGACGAGGCCCTGGCCGGCTACGCGGACACGATCGACGTCACGATCCTCGCCGACGGCGGCGTGCGCGTCGTCGACAACGGCCGTGGCATCCCCGTGGGCATCGTCCCCTCCGAGGGGAAGCCGGCCGTCGAGGTCGTGCTGACCGTGCTGCACGCGGGCGGCAAGTTCGGCGGCGGCGGGTACGCGGTCTCCGGCGGTCTGCACGGCGTCGGCGTCTCCGTGGTGAACGCGCTGTCCTCCAAGGTCTCCGTCGAGGTGCGCACCGACGGTTACCGGTGGACGCAGGAATACAAGATGGGCGTCCCGACGGCTCCGCTGGCCAGGCACGAGGCGACTCAGGAGACCGGCACCTCGGTCACCTTCTGGGCCGACCCGGACATCTTCGAGACCACGGAGTACTCCTTCGAGACGCTCTCGCGGCGCTTCCAGGAGATGGCGTTCCTCAACAAGGGCCTGACGATCCGGCTGACCGACGAGCGCGAGTCGGCGAAGGCCACCGCCGGCGCGGACGAGGCGGGCGCCGACCAGAAGGACGAGGTCAAGTCGGTCACGTACCACTACGAGGGCGGCATCGTCGACTTCGTGAAGTACCTCAACTCCCGCAAGGGGGACGTGGTGCACCCCACGATCATCGACCTGGAGGCCGAGGACAAGGACAAGAGCCTGTCCCTCGAGGTCGCGATGCAGTGGAACAGCGGCTACAGCGAGGGCGTGTACTCCTTCGCCAACATCATCCACACCCACGAGGGCGGCACGCACGAGGAGGGCTTCCGCGCCGCGCTGACCTCGCTGATCAACAAGTACGCGCGCGACAAGAAGCTGCTGCGCGACAAGGACGACAACCTCACCGGCGACGACATCCGCGAGGGCCTGACCGCGATCATCTCGGTCAAGCTGAGCGAGCCCCAGTTCGAGGGCCAGACGAAGACCAAGCTGGGCAACACCGAGGCGAAGACGTTCGTCCAGAAGGCCGTCTACGAGCACCTCAACGACTGGCTGGACCGCAACCCGAACGAGGCGGCGGACATCATCCGCAAGGGCATCCAGGCGGCCACCGCCCGGGTGGCGGCCCGCAAGGCCCGCGACCTGACCCGCCGCAAGGGCCTGCTGGAGTCCGCGTCGCTGCCCGGCAAGCTGGCCGACTGCCAGTCCAACGACCCGTCCAAGTGCGAGATCTTCATCGTCGAGGGCGACTCCGCCGGCGGCTCGGCCAAGTCCGGCCGCAACCCGGAGTACCAGGCGATCCTCCCGATCCGCGGCAAGATCCTCAACGTCGAGAAGGCGCGCCTCGACAAGATCCTGCAGAACCAGGAGATCCAGGCGCTGATCTCCGCGTTCGGCACGGGCGTGCACGAGGACTTCGACATCGACAGGCTCCGCTACCACAAGATCATCCTGATGGCGGACGCCGACGTCGACGGCCAGCACATCAACACCCTGCTGCTGACCTTCCTGTTCCGCTTCATGCGGCCGCTGGTCGAGGCCGGGCACGTGTTCCTGTCCCGACCCCCGCTGTACAAGATCAAGTGGGGCCGGGAGGACGTCGAGTACGCGTACTCCGACCGTGAGCGCGACGCCCTGATCGAGCTCGGCCGCCAGCGCGGCAAGCGGATCAAGGAGGACTCGATCCAGCGCTTCAAGGGCCTCGGCGAGATGAACGCCGAAGAGCTGCGCGTGACCACCATGGACCAGGAGCACCGGGTGCTCGGCCAGGTCACCCTCGACGACGCCGCCCAGGCCGACGACCTGTTCTCGGTCCTGATGGGCGAGGACGTCGAGGCCCGCCGCCAGTTCATCCAGCGCAACGCCAAGGACGTCCGCTTCCTCGACATCTGAGTCGGTCTCAGCTGACCGCACCAGGAAGGATCCTCACCAGCAATGGCCGACGAGAACACTCCTGTCACCCCGGAAGAGGGCGGCGACGTCGCGATGCGCGTCGAGCCCGTCGGGCTCGAGACGGAGATGCAGCGCTCCTATCTCGACTACGCGATGTCCGTCATCGTCTCGCGTGCGCTGCCCGACGTCCGGGACGGCCTCAAGCCCGTCCACCGCCGGGTGCTGTACGCCATGTACGACGGCGGCTACCGCCCCGAGCGGGGCTTCTACAAGTGCGCCCGTGTCGTCGGCGACGTCATGGGCAACTACCACCCGCACGGCGACTCCTCGATCTACGACGCCCTGGTGCGCCTGGCGCAGCCGTGGGCGATGCGGATGCCGCTGGTGGACTCCAACGGCAACTTCGGCTCGCCGGGCAACGACCCGGCGGCGGCCATGCGCTACACCGAGTGCAAGATGGCGCCGCTGTCGATGGAGATGGTCCGCGACATCGACGAGGAGACCGTCGACTTCACGGACAACTACGACGGCCGCTCCCAGGAGCCGACCGTCCTGCCCTCCCGCTTCCCCAACCTGCTGATCAACGGCTCCGCGGGCATCGCGGTCGGCATGGCGACCAACATCCCGCCGCACAACCTGCGCGAGGTCGCGGCCGGCGCCCAGTGGTGCCTGGAGCACCCCGAGGCTTCCCAGGAGGAGCTCCTGGACGCCCTGATCGAGCGGATCAAGGGCCCGGACTTCCCGACCGGCGCGCTCGTGGTGGGCCGCAAGGGCATCGAGGAGGCGTACCGCACCGGCCGCGGCTCGATCACCATGCGCGCGGTGGTCGAGGTCGAGGAGATCCAGAACCGCCAGTGCCTGGTGGTCACCGAGCTGCCCTACCAGGTCAACCCGGACAACCTCGCGCAGAAGATCGCCGACCTGGTGAAGGACGGCAGGATCGGCGGCATCGCGGACGTCCGCGACGAGACGTCCTCCCGCACGGGCCAGCGCCTGGTCATCGTCCTCAAGCGGGACGCGGTCGCCAAGGTCGTCCTGAACAACCTCTACAAGCACACCGACCTGCAGACGAACTTCGGCGCCAACATGCTGGCGCTGGTGGACGGCGTGCCGCGCACGCTGTCCCTGGACGCGTTCATCCGGCACTGGGTGACCCACCAGATCGAGGTCGTCGTCCGCCGTACGCGCTTCCGGCTGCGCAAGGCCGAGGAGCGCGCCCACATCCTGCGCGGTCTGCTGAAGGCCCTGGACGCCATCGACGAGGTCATCGCGCTGATCCGGCGCAGCGAGACCGTCGAGGTCGCGCGCGGCGGCCTGATGGGGCTGCTGGAGATCGACGAGATCCAGGCCAACGCCATCCTCGAGATGCAGCTGCGCCGGCTGGCCGCCCTGGAGCGCCAGAAGATCGTCCAGGAGCACGACGAGCTCCAGGCGAAGATCAACGAGTACAACGAGATCCTCGCCTCGCCGCTCCGCCAGCGCGGGATCGTCAGCGAGGAGCTGGCCGCGATCGTCGAGAAGTACGGCGACGACCGCCAGACCAAGCTGATCCCCTACGAGGGCGACATGTCCATCGAGGACCTGATCGCCGAGGAGGACATCGTCGTCACGGTCACCCGCGGCGGCTACATCAAGCGGACCAAGACCGACGACTACCGCGCCCAGAAGCGCGGCGGCAAGGGCGTGCGCGGCGCGAAGCTGAAGGAAGACGACATCGTCGACCACTTCTTCGTCTCCACCACGCACCACTGGCTGCTGTTCTTCACCAACAAGGGCCGGGTCTACCGCGCCAAGGCCTACGAGCTGCCGGACGCCGGGCGGGACGCGCGCGGCCAGCACGTGGCGAACCTGCTGGCCTTCCAGCCGGACGAGGCGATCGCCGAGATCCTCGCGATCCGCGACTACGAGGCCGCGCCGTATCTGGTGCTCGCCACCAAGGGCGGTCTGGTCAAGAAGACGCCTCTGAAGGATTACGATTCGCCGCGCTCCGGCGGTGTCATCGCGATCAACCTGCGCGAGCGGGAGGACGGAACCGATGACGAGCTGATCGGTGCCGAGCTCGTCTCGGCCGACGACGATCTGCTGCTGATCAGCAAGAAGGCCCAGTCGATCAGGTTCACTGCGTCGGACGACACACTGCGCCCCATGGGCCGTGCGACCTCGGGCGTGAAGGGCATGAGTTTCCGCGAGGGCGACGAGCTGCTCTCGATGAATGTTGTCCGACCCGGTACGTTCGTGTTCACTGCGACCGATGGTGGGTACGCCAAGCGGACCCGGGTCGACGAGTACCGCGTCCAGGGCCGCGGCGGCCTCGGCATCAAGGCCGCCAAGATCGTGGAGGACCGCGGTTCACTCGTGGGCGCGCTGGTGGTGGAGGAGCACGACGAGATCCTCGCCATCACACTCTCGGGCGGTGTGATTCGTACGCGAGTCAACGAGGTCAGGGAGACGGGCCGTGACACCATGGGCGTCCAACTGATCAACCTGGGCAAGCGCGATGCCGTGGTCGGCATCGCACGGAACGCCGAGGCGGGGCGCGAGGCGGAGGAAGTCGACGGCGACGTGGCCGTGGACGAGACCGCCGAGGACGCCGTCGAGGCCGGCACGGACGAGGGCGAGGCGCCCTCGGACGAGTAGCACGAGGAGAGAGTCATCGTGAGCGGAGCCACGGGCGCCGGATCGGCCGGTACCTCCACTGGTACGGAGACGGACGGCGGCCGTGGCTCCGCCGCGCGTGCGCAGGACTCGCACACCACCAACCTGAAGGCGATCAAGCCGCCCGCGGACTCGCACTCGTCGCACACTCACGGACCCCAGGGAGAAACGGTGACGGACACCAGAGGCCCGCAGGCCCAGCCCGCGGCCGCCCAGCCGGGCCAGCAGCCCGCCTCACCGCTGCCCGGCGAGCGCGGGCCGCAGCAGCCCGCGGGGCCGTACCACCCGCCGCAGGCCTACCCGGCCGCCGCCGGCGCGCCGGGGGCCGTGCGCCGGCCGCGTACGGGCGCCCGCACGGTCCCGCGGACCCGCAAGGCGCGGCTGCGGGTGGCCAAGGCCGACCCGTGGTCGGTGATGAAGGTCAGCTTCCTGCTCTCCATCGCCCTGGGCATCTGCACCATCGTGGCCGCCGCGGTGCTGTGGATGGTCATGAACGCGATGGGCGTGTTCTCGACGGTCGGCGGGACCATCTCGGAGGCCACCGGCTCCAACGAGTCCAACGGCTTCGACCTGCAGTCCTTCCTGTCGCTCCCGCACGTGCTGGTGTTCACGTCGATCATCGCCGTCATCGACGTGGTCCTGGCCACGGCCCTGGCGACCCTCGGCGCGTTCATCTACAACCTCTCCGCGGGCTTCGTCGGCGGCATCGAGCTGACGCTGGCCGAGGACGAGTGAACGGGCCCGCCGCACGGCCGCGCGACGGCCGCCGGCGTCCGCCCTGCGGTCCCCGGACAACCGATTTTGGGACTGCCCACCTCGTGCGCTAATCTTCAGGGGTCAGCGCGCGGGACACACACCGCAGAGCGCGGCGGGGCTATAGCTCAGTTGGTTAGAGCGCATCCCTGATAAGGATGAGGCCACAGGTTCAAATCCTGTTAGCCCCACCAGCGAAAAGACCCCCGGATCACCTGGTCCGGGGGTCTTTGACATCCAAGGCTGACATCAGCGGCGGAAGCTACTCCCGGGTTATCCCGGTATTACCCCGCCGAGCTTGTCAGCCGATGAGCGGATCTTCCAGCAGCTCGGCGAGCATCGCGACGGCTTCCCGCTCGCTGTCGCCAACCACGTGCGTGTAGACATCCATGGTCATGCTGATCTGGCTATGCCGGAGGATCGCCTGTGCGACCTTGGGGTGCACCTTCAGAAAGGCGAGCAGGGTCCCGCAGGTGTGCCGGGCGAGGCGGACCGTGATGCGGCGGACGCCAGCCCGCTTGACGAGGCGATCGAAGGTGCGGGAGAAGCCCACCGGATCGATCATGCCGCCATGCTCGGAGGAGAAGATCAAGTCATGGTCCGGCTCCTGCGACCAGTGCTCACCGGCTATCTTCCGTTCCAACTCCTGGAGCTCCCGGCGCTCCTCCAGAGCACGGGCGCAGAACTTGGGGAGAGGGAGCACCGCCTGCGAGGACTCCGTCTTGAGATCCTTGAGGACCAGGCCCACGCCCTTGACCCGCTGCACCTGCTTGACCGGGGTGAAGTGGCCGGCCTCGAAGTCGATGTCCTGCCAGCGCAGGCCGAGCACCTCGCCGCGGCGGAGACCGAGGACCAGGACGAGGACACAGGCCGCGTAGAGGCGGTGAGCGCGGACCGAGCGCAGGAAGTCGATGGCTTCCCGAGCATTCCACGCCGTGCCTTTGTCCTTGCTGACCTTGGGCATGTCGACCAGCAGGGCGACGTTCCGCGTGACCAGCTCCTCACGCAAGGCACGGTTGAGGGCGTTGCGGAGGACGCGCAGGACCTCGAAGCGGGCGGAGGCACCGACCTTCTCTCGCGTCAGTGTGGCCATGAAGGCGCGAATCTGTGCCGGGGTGAGTTTGGCCAGCGGCTTCTTCCCGAGGTGGGGCACGAGGTAGAGCCTGACCTTGGACTCGTACTTGACGTACGTGTTGTGCTCGCGCTCCGGGGCGACGATGTGCTCCAGCCAGTAGGCCAGCCACTCGCCGAGTGTCCAGGACCGGGACGGCACCGGGATGCCGTTGCGTTCCTGGTCCTGCAGCTTGCCGAGCTTCTCGTTCGCTTCATCCCACGTCCGGCCGTACACGTACTTGCGCACCCGGTTGCCGTCCGTGTCGGTCACATAGGCGGCGCCCTGGTACCGGCCGTCGGACCGCTTGGTGATCGTGCCGCCGCCGTTGGGACGACGCTTCGCCATCAGGCAGCCTCCCCGATCTGCCCGGCGATGAAGTCGCGGACCGCGTGATCCGGGATGCGCCGGCATCCGTCGACCTTGATGGAGACGAGGCGGTGCGTACGGATCAGGTCGTAGACCTTCGTCCGACCCACCTTCAGCCGTGCCATGACCTCAGGCACGGTCAGCAGCTCCGGGGCAGCAGTGGTCATGCAGCGGCTCCTTCCAGGTCGAGCAGGGCGGGTAGTTCTTCGCGGGCGATCTCGCGGTTGTGCTGGATGTCGCGGCGGATGGTGGCGGCGAGCCAGGATTCGCCGGGAGTGTGGCCGTGGCCGGCGTAGACCCAGTGGGCGAGGGTGAGCGTGGTTGCTTCCTCGTCGTCGGGGTCGGGCAGGCCGAGGGCTTGGCGTTGCTGGGCGGCGCGGTAGTCGGCGCGGACCTGGCGCAGCGCGCCGAGGGTGGTGGAGTAGCGGCGGGACTTGGTGGAGAAGTGGCCGCGGAAGCCGAGCATGTGTGCCCAGTTGCGGAGCTTGCGGTCCGGGTAGAGCGGGTGCAGGTCGAGGCAGGCGGCGATGAGCCGGGCCGGGTGGTCGGGCACGCCGAGCAGGGCCAGGGCCTCCTTGTTGCCAATGCGCCGGTCCACGGTGCCGGTGGTCTCGGCGGCCTTGGTGGCGTACTTGGCGACGTAGGCGGCTACGGCCTGTTCGGTGATCTCCTGGCCGTCGCCGAAGGCGCGGATCGGGCGCACGTCGATCTGCTCGCCCCAGCGCAGGGTGCGGGCGGGCTGCTCCCCGGCCCGGGGCACGTCGACGGCGACGCGGGCAGCGGCGGCGCGGATGGAGTCGGTGAGCAGGTCGAGGGTGGCCCAGGCCGGCGGAGGGGTGTCGGGTCCCTCGGGTCCGTCGAAGCGGATCACGGCGTGGAAGTGGACGGCCCCGCGTTTTTGATACTCGGCGACCTTGCCGAAGGAGACACGCGAGGACTGCCGGGCGGCCTTCTGTGTCAGCCCGGCGCGGCGTGCGATCTCGCGGCGCAGGTAGATCGTGAAGTACCGCCACAGGTCGGATGCGTAGTTGTTCCACAGCACCGCCCCCGCGTAGTCGTACGACTCCGGGTCGAGCGGGGTGCCCAGCTCGGGGGCGTCCTCGCGGTGGCGGGTGCCGCAGCGGCAGGGCCGGTTTCCGGGCCGGTTGTGGACCGGGCCGAACGAGGGCGCGGTGAGGGTGGCGAACACCCGCGGGTGGTGGCGGATGGTCTCAGGGGTGCCCTTGGCGGGGTTGCCGACGAGGCCGGCGCGGATGAGGTGATAGGTGTCCCCGGCGTAGGTCCAGGCGCAGGCGGGGCAGCGGGAGGCCCGCCGGTTGCCGCACGCGACGCGGAGGACGCCGCCTGGCTCGGTGTCGGTCGAGTAGGAGTGCAGGACATGCCCGGTCCCGCGGTCGCGGGTGACCCTCGAGCCCTGTAGGCGGATGGGGTCGGTGCAGCCGCCGGTGCGGCGGATCTGGTCTTGGATGCGGTCGAAGCCGTCAGACCCGGCCAGCCTCAGCACGTCGGCGAGGGTGACCGGGTCCAGGCCCGCCATGGTGGCGGTGTCGGTCACGCGGCCATCACCGCCTCAGGGGCGGGGGCATCGGTTTCCCGGTCGAGGTCGGTGCCGGTGATGGCTTCCACCAGGGCGGAGACGAGGATTTCGGCGACGGGGGGTGTGACGGCGTTGCCGTACTGGCGGACCCGTTCGCGTTTGGTGCCCAGCACGCGGTAGGTGTCGGTGAAGGCCATGCCCCGGCCGATCTCGTAGGGCTCCAGCATCCGGAAGAGCACCTGGTCCAGGTCGACGTGTTCGCCGGTGACCAGGCCGTAGCGGTCGTGGGTGGGCAGGGTGCCGAGGGGGGCGGTGACCGGGCGGGCGGTGCCGTTGCCGTAGTAGGGCACGAGGACGCTGTCCCAGCGCACCGGCTGAGCCGGGGTGACCAGGCCGTGGTGGTTGCCCGAGGCGGTCACCGTGGCCAGGGCGTCCAGGACCGGGCGGGCGTCGGAGTGGCCACCGCGGAGTTCGGCGATGAACGGCAGCCAGGCCAGGCCCGTCTCATTGCGCGCGGTCTGCGTGCGCAGCGGCTCCGCGACGGGGGCGGCCTGCTTGCCGTGGCGGCCCTCCACCGGGACCAGGAGGGGCGGGACGGCGAGTGCGTCGTTCTCCCGCGTGGTCCGTGTGGGCAGCGGTGCGGTGACGGGGGACGGTTCGGTGCGCCAGGTGCCGCCGGCGGGCACGGTCACCGGGAGCGCGTAGCGGTCGAGTCCTGCCCGGATGCGGGCCAGTGTCTTGGGCGAGAGCCCGTCGGGCCGGTCACCGATCCTGGTGCCGGGGCGGTTCCAGTCGATGGCGACGGCGGCGGGCAGCACCGTGGGTTCCACCACCGTGTTGCGGCAGGTGGCACGGGGGCAGCGGTAGAGGTACTGCTGCCGGTAGCGGCCCATGTCCTTGCGCGGGTTCTTGAACACCTGCACCGCCCTGACGTGCTGTTCGCACACCGGGCACCACGCCGAGGGGCGAAGCCACTTGTCCCACTCGGGGTTCCGTCCCAGTGAGCGGTGCCAGTAGGCCAGGTAGAGGCGGTCGCGGGACTGCGGCGCGTACGGGGTGCGGACCGGGCGGGCGTGCATGGAGTTCAGCGCGATCAGACGCGTGCCGTAGCCGAGCTCGCGGATCGTGCCGCGCCAGGTGTGCCACAGGTCCCAGGCCCGCACGTCGATGACGTTTTCCACCACGCCGGCCAGGACGGGGCGGCCCTTGGCCGTGCAGGCTTCCAGGTAGCGGGGGACGTCCCACATCAGTGCGCGGGAGCGGTCGGCGGCCGGGTCGGGCAGGGTCTCGCCGAACAGGTCGGGTTGCTTGTCGAAGTCGCGTCGGCGACCGCGGGCGTTCGACCACTGCGGGCACTCCGGGGAGGCCCAGAACACATCAGCGGCCGGGAAGCCGGCGACGTCCACGTCGTGCAGGTCGCCACGGAAGTGGTCGGTGTCGGGGAAGTTCGCGCTGTGCGACTCGATCGCCCGCTCCCAGTGGTTGGCGGCCAGGGCGGGACGAATACCGGGCACCAGGGAGGCCCCCCAGGAGGAGCCGCCCACCCCGGCGAAGAAGTCGACGTAGGTCAGCACGGTCCGCTCACCTCTCCGTCCGGGCCAGGACCGGGACCGGCGTGGTGCGGCCGGTGCCCTTGCAGGCCGGGCAGGTGATCCGGATCGTGGCGCGGGTGCCGGTGGTGATGGCGACGGAGGCGAAGCCGTCGCAGTCGCGGCAGACGCGCGTGTTTCGGGCGTGCTGGGGCATGATGGGCTTCCCTTTCGGGTCCGTTGGATCTGATGAGGGGTGCAGGCGCCCGGAGCGGCGGAAGTTTGGCGACCGAGGCCGCTCCGGGGGCCGTTCAGCGGTGTTTGTGCAGGTCCTGGACGAGCGAGCGCAGGACGACCGCGCAGACCGCGACCGAGACGCCGGTGATGGCGACGGCCAGGAGCATGGAGACCAGGACCGCGCCGACGACCAGGACCACGGCGGTGCCGCCGCCGACGAGGGCGAGGGCGGTGCCGGGGGTGAGCTGGATGGTGGGCCGGTTCGGGGCCGGGGTGACCGGGGCCGGTGTGGTGGCGGCCGGGGTGCGGTCGACCGCGGGCGCCGAGGCCGGCGCCGGGGCGGTGGGGGCGGTGTCCGGGGGCGGGTACTTCGGGGTGAGCACGGGATCTATCTCCTGTCAGGGGTTGCAGCGGTGGGTGCGTGCGGCGAGTTCGGCGGCCGCGCGGTCGCGGTGGTCGGTGGAGAAGCCGCAGCCGGGCGCGGTGCAGGCGGCGGTGTGGCGGGTGCGGCCCCTGCCGTCGTGGTAGGTGCCGACCGTGACCGGACCGAAGCGGCGCACGTCGCGGAAGCGGCGGTAGGCGGCCACGTCAGCTCTCCCGCCTCAGGCTGTGGCCGGGGAACCCGTCGAGGATGCGGGCCGCCTCGCTCGAGTTCGGGGTGCGGTCGGCCGCCTCCTCGGCGAGCAGCCGGGCCAGGGTCGGGCGGCCGGAGTCGGCCATCTGGCGTGCCGCGTCCACGTAGTCGGCGGCGCGGTTGAAGGTCTGGGGCATGGAGCGTTCTCCTTCCGCGTCAGGTGAGTTGGAGCTGAGCGGCGATCGCCTGGCACGTCGGGGTGGGCAGGCCGAGCCGCGCGGTGAGCGCGTCGGCGGTGATCTGCTCGCCCGTGCTGCTCCGGTGCGCGTCGGCGATCGAACGGGCGTGGTCGAGCAGGGCCGGCGGGACGGCCGGGCCAGCGGCGGGCGGCTTGGCCGGTGCGGGTGCCAGTGCCGCCGCCGGGGCGGAGGTCGGGGCCGGGCCGGGCGTGTCGGTACGGAGCATCTCGACTTCCGGCGCGGCCGGTTCGT
The DNA here is from genome assembly GCF_044903565.1 of Streptomyces sp. NPDC004065. Taxonomy (NCBI): domain Bacteria; kingdom Bacillati; phylum Actinomycetota; class Actinomycetes; order Kitasatosporales; family Streptomycetaceae; genus Streptomyces; species Streptomyces sp. NPDC004065. The sequence continues at coordinate 23,214 of NZ_JBJDQT010000013.1, forward strand.
CGTCCGGCCTCGGCTCCGGGGCCTGGGTGGTCGAGGCCGGGGTGGGCGCGTGGACGAGGAGGGTGCCGCCGAGGAACGCGAGGGCGGGCCAGCCGGCCACGAGGATGCGCAGCCAGGCGGGCACGTGGTGCAGGTCGAGCAGGCCCGCGGTGGCGACGTTGGCGCCCAATGACGCGCACAAGGCGATGGCGAACCAGGTCCAGGATGAGCGGTCCCGGCCGGCGCGGAGCCGACGCCAGGCGGCGACCAACAGCAGGTCGACCGAGACCGGGTAGGCCCATGCCTTCCATCCGGACTGTCCGGCCGCCGCCGCCAGGTCGTGCAGGTGCGCGAAGGACAGGGCACCAGCGATCACGGCTTGCACCAGGACGGCATCCGGGCGGACCGAGCGGTTCACGGCGATCACTCCCTACTCCGTGACCGGCAGCGGCTTGACCAGGGACGGACCCGATGCCGGGGCCCCGGCGGGCACGTGCGGCCGATAAGAGTCCAGGGCGGGAAGGTCCGGGACCAGGTGGGCGAACTCCCGGCACACCGCAACGACCTCCTCGCGTGAGGTGTGCGGGGTGCGGATCTTCGCCCAGCCCCCGGAGGAGTCGGCGGCGACCGCCATTCCGGGGCGCTCCGCTGGGATGAGGCTGGCGGCGACCACGGCATCCGGGGCCACGTCCGCCAGGCCCATTTCGGCGGTCTGTTTGTCGTTGACCCGGTGCACGACCCGGCCGGTGAGCTGGGCGCGCAGCATGGTCGCCCCCTTGCCCAGCTCCGAGCCGAAGCGCTGCCCGCAGATCTCCAGATGGATCCCGACTGCGCGGGCCATCTGCGCCAGCCGGATCAACGCGGTGACGATCCGCTCCCGACGTTCCTCATCCTTCTTGGAGGAGATCAGGAACAGTTCCGCCACCTCATCGACCAGGACGACGACCGGCACTGGCCGCAACGCCTCGGGCAGCTCCCACATGTCCGAGACACCGTGGGCGCTGAGCAGGTCGAAGCGGGATCCCATCTCGTCGACCAGCACGTCCAACAGGGATGCGGCATCGTCCGGCGTGGTGGCCAGGGCCGACAGCCGGGGCGCGTAGGCGGACTGCTCGACCCCGCGCTTGCAGTCGATGCCGACCAGCGCCACCGGCAGTCGCGCCAGGCCCCTGATGAGGTTGCGCTGATAGACGGACTTGCCGGAGTTGTTCGCGCCGAGCGTCAGCGCCATGGGCACCTTGCGGTAGTCGCGGACGAACGCCGTCCCGTCCTCCCGCAGCGCCACCGGCACGGACAGACCTTCCGGTCGAGCGCCCCGGGGCAGCCGGACCCGGCGGAGTACGTCATAGCCGGTCATCCGGAGCTGAACATGGCCGGGCTTGGTCTCGACGACCGTCACCGAGTGGACGCCCCAGGCGTGCCGCAGCCGCTCCGAGGCGGCCATCAGGTCGGCCGGTTCCAGGCCGGCGGGCAGCCGCAGGGTGACCCGCAGCCCCGTCGACGTGCCCCGCACCCGGCGCACCTTCGGCGGGACCGGGAGCACCTCGCGCCGGGCCATGTTCCGCGTGAGGAACGCCCGCAGGCGAGACGGCTGCACCGTCAGCCCGCACACGTCCATCGTGGAGCGGTAGGAGAGGGCGAACCGGCCCCAGGCGACCGGCAGCCCGACCAGCGACCAGTACACGCGCGGCGCGCGGACCTTCGCATACCCGAGACCGCCGGCCCCCGATAAGGCTCCCGTGGCCTCCACCCACACCGTCAGGTCAGCCATGGTCAGGCCGCCGGGGTGATCGCGACCGCGCGGAACGAGATCCCGTGCCGCTTCTGACCGTTGAACTCGTTCTCCCAGTCCCGTGCCTTGAGGCCGACCACCTTCACCGGCATGCCCGGCGTGAGGCCGTCCTGATAGCCGGTCTCCGGAATGGTGACCTGGTAGAGGTTTCCCTCCCCTTCATCGGAGACCAGCAGGCCCACCGTCGACAGCGGCGCCCCGGTCTCCCGGTCCATCGCGCGCTCACCCGTCTTGGCGTTGGCGAGCTTCGGCGTCGGTGCGGTCGCTACGAAGACCACAGCGGTCGAAAGGTCGATCTTGAACGACGGCATAGAGCACTTCCCTCGCTCTTGGAGGTCGCCCGACGCGACCTCTCTAGACATCTCTACTGTGAGGGTGCATCTCTAGAGATGTCAAGCAGGATGTCTAGAGATGTTGGCAAAGGCGGTTTGCGGCTACACGCAGAGAGCGAGTGCCTTACCCATGGCCTAGGCTGTCTAGAGAAGAGAGGAGGGTTCCGGATGGCCAACACCGACGACGACCGTCGGCCGAAGTACCAGCGGATCGCGGACTCCCTGCGCGAGGCGATCCAGTCGGGCGAGTACGGTCCCGGTGATCGGCTTCCGGGCGAGAACGAGCTGATGGCCGCGCACGGCGTGGCCCGCATGACGGCCCGCCAAGCCTTGAGCGTGCTCCGGGACGAGGGCGTTGCCGAGGCCCGCAAGGGCGCCGGCGTGTTCGTCCGAGCGTTCCGGCCTCTGCGACGCCGAGGCATCCAGCGGCTTTCCCAAGAGCAGTGGGGCAGCGGCCGTTCCATCTGGTCTGCGGACATCGAGAACCGGGCGCTCGAGGTGGACCAGGTCGCCGTGTCCGAGGAGGCCGCCCCCGACCGCATCAGCGCGGTTTTGGACCTGGCCGACGAGGAGACGGTGTGCGTGCGACGCCGGCGCTTCGTCCTGGACGGGAAGCCCGTGCTACTCGCGACGAGCTACCTGCCCACTTCCGTGGTGGCCGGGTCGGCGATCACCCAGGAGGACACCGGCCCCGGCGGGACGTACGCCAGGCTTGCCGAACTCGGTTACAAGCCGGTGCACTTCCGCGAGGAGATCCGTTCCCGCATGCCGACGAAGGACGAGGCGGCGCAGTTGAGCATGTCCGCGGGTACGCCGGTCATCCTCATCTGCCGCACCGCTTTCGCGGACGAGGGCCGCCCCGTCGAGATCAACGAAATGACGCTGGACGCCGCCTCGTACATCCTGGAGTACGACTTCGACGCGTGATCAACCGGACCAGGTACGACCGTCCCGGGCCACGCCGTAGATGTGCGTCACCTGGTCGGGCGAGAGCGTCGACGACAGCCCCGACAGCACCCGGCCGAGTTGTTCGACGGCCAGCACGAGTACCGGCGGATCAGCGCCCTTGACCGTGAGCTTGGCCGCGTGCACCACCGAGATCACGGGACGAACGGGCACGTCGGTCCCACAGTGCCGGGACAAGGCACGCGAGATGCGTAGGGCTTCAGACTGACTGATCGCGATGTGCCGCGTCGGAGAGCCGTTCACCGTGATGGCGGTGTCGCCGTACCAGACGGCTTTACCCCGGTGCCGTTTGGAGTTGATGGAGAAGACGCCGGCGGGTCCGATGGCAAGGTGGTCGATGTCCGCGCCGCTCGCCCACTGGATGGCGTGCAGGCTGAACCAGCCACGGCCCCGAAGTCTGTCCAGCTGCCGCGCGGTAAGCCGCTCTCCCGTCAGCCCGTCCGACCAACTGCGGATCTGCGAACCGGGGCGCCATCGGTCGACCAACCTCAGCACAGGGTTCGGCTGCAACTCCCGGATCTTGCGGCGCACCGCGTCACCCGGCCGGTTCCGTGCCAAGTCTTCCGGTAACGGCTCCACCTTGCCCCCTTGTGCGTGTCCACGACCAGACCAACACGGAGGCATGACCAGCACCAAGACCCGTATCGGCCATGACCTGTTACGGATTTCTCTACCTCATCAAGCCCCGGCTGCGCTCCGCTCCGCCGGGCGCGCTTCCCGGCTCCGCTCCGGGCGCCGCTCCTGCCTCCGGCCCGCTCCGCCCGCGCTGCGCCGACGCGCGCCCACATGTGGATAGGGCCGGTAGCCATGAGTCGATAACCGCATAGTGCGGCCCGCGGTCAAGGCAATGCCTCCGGCGGGGGATCGGCCGGCACCGGGATGGAGGGGGCGCCGTTCCCGTCCGCGGGTCCGTAGTGGGGCGCGCGGGGAGCTCCCATCCCGTCCACCGTCGACCCAGGCAGAGCCGAGCAGACGCGGCCCAGGGGCGTCAAGGTCGTTCGTACAGTGGCGCGCTCCACCTTGACGCCCCTGGACCACGCCCGCTCCACGGTGTGTGGGTCGACGGCGGACGGGATGGGAGCTGGGGTGAGTGGTGGGTGCGGGGATAGGGTTCGGGCCGGTCAAACGTATGGGTGGGGTGGATGAGCGCAGATGCGAAGCGCGAGCGCTGGGAGCTGCGGGCCGAAGGTGGCGTGGGCCCGCTTCGGTTCGGGATGTCTCCAGCCGAAGTCGCCGAGGCACTGCTGGTCTCCGAGCCGGAGGCACGGATTGGCGGTCCGTACGGGCAGGAAGACTTCCCGTGCGGGGTGAAGGCGTTCTACGACGCGGGCAAGCTTGCATGCGTCGCGCTTGATGCAGTCACCGGTCCGCAGGTCTTCCTGGCAGGCTTCCCGCTTGCAGGCCGCGATCCAGCACAGGGGCACCAGTTCCTCCTGGAACACGCCGCCGAGCACGGAAACTGGGTGCTCTACACCCCTGACGGGTCGCTCTCTCTGACCGATCTCGGACTTCTTCTGCGTTCGCAGCAGGTCGGGGAAGCGCGCCTGACGCGCCCACTCTTCGTGAAGGAGGAGTGGTTGGAGTCGCAGTACTACCGCGACCACCTCCCGCTGGAAGATGCCCCAGGCTGAGCGCTCTAGCGCCCTTTCCCCGCTGCGTCCTAGCGGGACAACAAGGGCTGCCACATACGACCTAGTCCCAAACCCGTCAAGAGCCCATCCAGTGTCTGACATCAGCGGCTGACACCAACAAGGGCGAACAGCGACGGTCGGCGCCGGACCTCCGGGGACGATCGGCCCAAGCACAAAGCCGGTTGGCCAACGTCGCAGCCCCGGCATGATCGACCTGATAAGGATGAGGCCACAGGTTCAAATCCTGTTAGCCCCACCAGCGAGAAGACCCCCGGATCATCGGTCCGGGGGTCTTTCGGCATCCACGAGGGACACCAGCAGCGACGGTCGGAACCAGTTACGCCAAGAAGATGATCATATTGGTGTGTCTGTCCTGTTCGTGATGTGCCCGGCGCACCATGAGGGAGCCGCCCCGCTTGGGGCCGCCAAGACCGCCCGAATAGTGCGTAGTCCGACACAGAAAGCAGGTCGGCCATGCGCGCTGGACGCCGCTTCGGTCCGCTTCTCCGCTGCACGGCAGTGGTGGCCGCCGGCCTCACTGCCCTGCCGGCTCTCTTCGCCCTCAGTACCGGCACTCCCGCTCTCGCGGCCGCTTCCCCTCACCGGAACCCCAAGCCGCCCGTCCAATACGTCCAGGTGTCCAACTCGGCGACGTGCGCTCCCGACAGTTTCCGCACCGTCACCGCCACCTGTCCGCCCGGAACCGTGGTCACGGGCGGCGGCATCACCGCCGACAACTTCGTCAGCAGTGGTGTGTACGTCTACGAGACCCAGCCGACCAGCGCCACCGCCTGGCGGGGCACCATTCGCAACACCACCGGGATCACCTTCCAGGTCATCACCAAGGCGGTGTGCGCGAGCGTCCCCGGCGTCAAGGCCAAGGCCCACCGCTGAATGTCCGGGACCGGGACCTGACGCCGACGACGGCGGACGAAGGCGCGGCCCGCCGGCTCCGCGCGCACCAGGAAAGGACCCCCGGTCGTGGTGACCGGGGGTCCTCGTGCGAGCCGTGGTGCTGTACGCAGTTCGCCGTCGTGTCATGGGTGGTGACGTCGGGCACCGGCCGGGCCGGTGCGGCACTGTCAGCGTTGCAGGGGGATGGTGGGCCGGACGGGAGGCGCGGGCGGGGCGCAGTCCGGGTCGGTCGCGAGGGGCGAGGCGTCGGCCGGTGCGCGGTGGCGGCAGCCGGGGGTCTTGCCGTGGGCCTCGGCGCGGATGCGCTGTTTCATCGTGGGGGGCAGGAACCGGGTGTGGCTCCTGGACCAGGGATGCTGATACGTCATCTGCGCCGGCACGCGTGCGGTGCTCGTGCTCTTGGGCGCCGTCTCGGGCTGCGGGGCGGCCGTGGCCGCGGCGGCGTTCGTGGTGCAGAGTCCGAGCGCCGTGCAGAGCGCGAGAAAAGCGGTGACGATGGCGGTCCACAGCTTCATGACCTTGTGCTGGTCCATGGCCCCTCACTTTCGGGTTGGGCGATTTGCGTACTTTGCTCATGATGTGTATGAGGCTCGCGAAGTGGTGGACCGACGCCCGTGGCGCGTCGCTCTTCGGATGAACACCACTCGGATGGGCGCATGAGCGGCCAAAAAGTGCGGAGCCGGGAGGAGAGGGGGCAAAGTCACCGTCCGTGCCGGGCCGATCACCCTGCGGCCGGTGCGGCCGGGTCCGCCTCTACTGCGCTCCCCGGCAGCACAGTTGAGCGCCGACGCAGGTCACCGATCGGTCTCGGCCGGTGTGTATAGTCGGGCGCCAGAGGTCCCCTACGTCAAGGAAAGACGAGGTCGCGCGGTGAAGAAGCTTCTCCTGGTCGCACTGGCCGCCATCGGCGGGCTCCTCGTGTACCGCCAGATCCAGGCGGATCGCGCCGAGCAGGATCTGTGGACGGAGGCGACTGACTCCGTGCCCACGGGTTCGTGAGCACCGACATCCGGTCCTGAACAGGCCCCGATCGCCGAGAGCGGTCGGGGCCTTGTGTTGCGCGGGCGGGAGGTGTGAGGTAGCGCTCACCCGTGAGCCGGACGTTTCGGACGCCTGCGCGCATTGCCCGGATGGCCCGGCGGCCCGCGGGGCACGATGGGTGACGTCCGAAGCGGCGAACGCGAGGGGTGGCGCGAGATGACGGGGCACGGGACACAGCGGCGGGCCGGGGCGCGACGCGCTCGGCGCGTCGGGCGCGGGCGCCGTCCCGCGGCCCCCTCCGCCGCGCGCCTGGCCGTCCCCGCGGCGGTGCTCGCGCTGGCGGCGGCCGTGCCCGGACCGAGCGCCGTCGCCGCCGGGACGCCGGGCCCGTACGCCTTCTCGGACGGCGACCGGACCGTCGCCGGAGCGAGCACCGCCGCGGACGCCCGCCCGCTGGAGCCCGGCCACGGCTACCGCAGCTCGCTGCCGCCGGGCGGCAGGCTGTACTACCGCCTGGACCTGGACGCCGGCACCACCGCCTACGTCTCCGCCACCGCCGTGCCCGGCGCCGGCACCACGGTCGCCGCGACCGACGGGCTGCGGGTCTCCGTGCAGGACGCCCAGGGCACCTCCTGCTCCGTCCAGGCCACCCGCTTCGGCGCGAGCCGCAGCCCGCATCCCGTCGCCGCGTGGGGCGTGCGCGAAGCCTCCCCTGGCCATGCGCTGTGCCAGGGCGCGGGCGCGTACTACGTGCTCGTCGAGCGCGTCGACGCCACCGGTTCCTCGGCGGACGCCTGGCCCCTGGAGCTGACCGCGGCCTTCGAGCCGCCCCTGCGGTCCGGCGGTGCGACGAGCGCGCCGCAGTCCTGGAACTCGGCCCCGCCGCGGCCGGCCACCGGGCCGCAGACGCAGCGGGCGGGCGGCCCCGGCTTCGCCCGTGCGAGCACGGTCGGGCAGGGTGTCTGGCGGGACCGGATCCGGCCCGGGCAGACCCTCTTCTACGAGGTGCCGGTCGACTGGGGACAGCAGCTCAACGCCGTGGCGGAGCTGGAGGGTTCGAGCGGGAGCGGCTACGCCGACGGCGCGCTGACGCTGTCGCTCTACAACCCGGTGCGCGGCTATGTCGAGGAGGCCTACGCCGGGTACGCCGGCCGGCCGGCCGCCGCGACGCTCGCGCCCCTGCCCCCGGTCTCCTACGCCAACCGCTACGGCTTCGCCGACCAGGTCAAGGCCATGCGGTTCGCCGGCTCGTACTACCTGGTGGTGCACCTGGCCGCCCAGGCGGCCGACTCGTTCGGCGCGGGGCCGTTCGGGCTGCGGCTGCGGGTGCGGGTGGACGGGAGCGCGCGTCCGGGACCGGGGTACGCGGGTGCCTCGCGGCCGGAGAAGCTGTTCGAGGTCACCGCGCGGGACCGGCAGGCGGCCACACCGGCCGGGGCGGGCGGCGGCTCGGCGGCGTGGCGGGCGCTGGCGGTGGGCGGGATCGGCGCGGGGACCGTGCTCCTGACCGTCCTCGGGGTGTGGACGGCGGTCGCCCGGCGCCGGGTGGGGGCGGCGGGGGCCGTGCCGTAGGGCGCGGTGGCGCAGGGCCGTGCAGGGCGCGGTGGCGCGGTGCCGTGGAGCGCGGTGGCGCGGTGACTCCGTCGTCGCTTCCGTTCCGTCGTCCGAGGGCCCGGTCGGGTGGCGGGTGGTCCGGTCGGGCGGTCGCCGGGTGACCGGGGCTCGGCGGGGCGGGTGAGGCCGTACGCAGGGTCGCGTCAGATGCGGGTCAGGGCGAAGAAACCGACGGCGTAGCAGGCCAGCGCCAGCAGCAGGAGCGGCACCGCGACCCTCGCGGGCGGGCCGGGACGCCGGGGGCGTGCGGCACGGTGCCGGGACGGTGCCGGTGCCGGGACGGGGGACCGCGGGACCTCGGCGGTGTACGCGGCCGTGACGGTGTCGGCGCGCGGGGGGACGGCCGCGGCGGGGTGCGCACCGGTGGGGTGCGGCGGTGTGCGGGGGCCGGGGGAGCGCAGCGCGTGTGCGGGGGCGTGCGCGGCGGACGGGCCGCCCCCGGGGTGATGAGCGCCGGTGTGGGGCGGCGGCAGGTGGAAGCTGCCGGTGTCCGACATCCCGGCGGGCGGTCCGGGCTCGGCGAGGGGCCGCCGGGCGCCGTTCGGCACGGTCGTCGCACTGGAGTCCCACCGCAGGTCGAGCCGGGGGTCGGAGTCCGGGCCACCGGTGCCGGTACTGGTATCGGCGCCGCTGTCGGTGTTGCCGGTGCCGCCGCCAGGGCCCGTGTCCGCGTCCCGGCCGCTGCCGGTGGGGGCGTACAGGGGCCCGTACGGGGGCCCGGCGTGCGCTTCGGCCGGTGCGGAGCCCGGTTCGGCGCCGGGGACCGGGCGGGCGGCGGAACGCGTTCCGGGCGCCGCACCCGCACCCGCATCCGCGCCGGTGCCGGTGCCGGTGCCGGCAGCCGGGGCCGAAGCCGCCCGTGCGTCCGGAGCCGGGCCCGAGCCCCTGCTCGTGCCCGTACCTGAGTCCGTCGTGCCCGCGCCCCTCGCACCTGCGCCCGTCGTACTCGGGCCCGCGTCCATACCCGAGCCCGCGCCCGGACCCACATCCGCGTCCGCGCTCGCGCCCGTTCCCGCATCCGCCCCCGTATCCGTTCCCGCATCCGGTCCCGTGCCCGCCGGGGCCGGTGCGGGTGGCGCGCCCGGCCGGTCGCGCCTCAGTGGGCCGTCCGGGCCGAAACCGGGCGGGAGTGGGCCCAGTTGGTCGAAGATCTCGATCAGCTCGTCGTCGGGGCCGGGCTCGTCCAGGAGCTCGGCGGCCGAGGCGAGGGCCTTGCGCGCCCCCGTCGCCGTGCGGAAGCGGGCCTCCGGGTCCGGCTGGAGCAGGGTGGCCACGACCTGCCACAGCGGTTCGGGAACGCCCTGGGGCGCGCTCGGCGTCCCGTGCTCCGCGAAGTACTCCACCAGCGCCTTGGCGTCCGGCTTGGCGCCCTGGAGCAGATAGAGGGCGACCAGGCCGACGGCGAACAGGTCGGCGGGGAAGTCGGGTTCGGCGCCCATCAGCTGCTCGGGCGCGAGCCAACCGGGCGTGCCCACCACGAGGTTGGTGTCGGTCAGCCGTGGTTCGCCCAGCCGCATCGCGATGCCGAAGTCGGACAGCCGCAGCCGGGGGCGAGCGGTGCCGGTCGCCTCCAGCAGCACGTTGGCGGGCTTGATGTCGCGGTGCACGACCTCTTCCGCGTGCACCGCGGCGAGCCCCGACAGCAACTGGTCCAGCAGGCCGGCGACGAACGCCGGGGGCAGCGGGCCGTAGTCACCGACCAGGTGGACCAGCGAGCCGCCGGCCACCAGGTCCATGGTGAACAGGACCTTGTCGTCGTCGGCGGCCCAGCTGGCCGGCGCCAGCACGTGCGGGTGGTCGATCCGCAGCGCCTGCTCGCGCACGAAGCGCAGCAGGGAGTGCGCGTCGCTCTGCTGGAGCACCTTCGCGGCCACGTACCGTCGGCGGCGGTGGTCCCAGGCACGCCAGACCGCGCCGACGCCGCCGCGTCCGATCGGGTCGGCCAGTTCGTACCGGCCGGCGAACACCTCACCCATGGCTGTGCGACGCTCCTCCCCCTGCCGGCCGCCCGGCGCCCGGCCCCGTCGTCAGTTCTGGTGGGACTGGTAGTGCGCGACCGCGTCGGAGGTGCGGCCGGCGCCGTAGACCCGCAGGAACTCGGCCAGTTCGGGATGGGTGGGGGAGAGGGAGTCCGCGGCGTCGAGGATGTCGCCGGCGGCGGCGACCGAGCGGAGCAGCGACTGGATCTCGCGGACCACCCGCTTGACCGTGGGCGCGCCCGAACTGCCCGTCGTCTGCGTGGTGTTGCTGAGTACCGAGCCCCCCTGCGACCGCTTGATCTCCTCCATGCGCTCGGTGGCCTCGGCCGCGCTGACGCTGCCGTCGGCCACCTGCCCGGCCAGCTCCTGCAGCAGCTGCACCCGCTGCACCACGGCGGGGTTGCCGATCTTGGCGCGCTGACCGCTCATCAGCTGCGACAGCATCGGGGCGGACAGCCCGAGCACGCCCGCCAGACGGGCCTGGTTGAGCCCGAGGTCGTCTATGAGCTTGCGGAAGAGCGCCCCCAGTGGCTCCCCGTACCAGTTCCGCTGCAGTTCCCGCGCTCTTGCGGTGGCTTCCTGCTGTGCGGCGTCCATTGCGTCTCCCCATCGCTTCCCCGAGAACCGCGGTTCGCTGTAGCGAACCACGCGGGAGCATCTTACGGAGAGTGGTTGCTCACGGGGACCCCAATCCTTTTGCGAGATGTGGGGGGTGACCCGGTAGTCTGGTCTGCGGCACTCGGCCGGTGGAGGATCTCCGGCCGGACGCCTGCCTCCCGGGGCCTTAGCTCAGTTGGTAGAGCGCTGTCTTTGCATGGCAGATGTCAGGGGTTCGACTCCCCTAGGCTCCACTGGCACGGGCGCCCTCCCGACCTGCGAAAACGCTGGCCGGGAGGGCGCTTCTTCGTGTGCGGGCGAGCGGAGCCGGGCGGGGGCGCGGGCCGCGGGCCGGGGTGTCCGGGCGGTGCGGTGGGCCGATGACGTGACCGACCTGGTGGACCATCAGGTCGGCGGCGGAGCCGGTGGTGGAGGAGAGCGGGGCGGCAGGTCCTTGCCCGGCGGGCGCACCGGGCCGGCGGGCGCACCGGCCGGCGGGGCGCCGGACCGTCAGGGCGGCGGACCGCCGGTCCCGGACACAGCACCGCGGGGAGGGGACCCACAGGTCCTCCTCCCCGCGTACTCGGCCGGGGCCGCCGCGCGGCCGGCGCGGGACCGGGCGCGCGCGGCCGGGCGGCTCAGCCCTCCTCGTTGCGGTCGGCCGCGGCCTCCTCGGCCTCCTTGGCCTGCACCTCCGGGTCGAGCACGGCCTGTCCGGTGCCGTCCACCGAGGTCAGGCGCCCCGACTCGGGCACCTCGGTGGCGGCGGGCGGCTCCACCAGCCAGTCGGGGTTGGCCTGCTTGTCCCACCACTTCCAGGCGGCGAAGGCGCCGCCCGCGAGGACGCCCGCCAACGCGAGCACCTTCGCGACGCGCCCGGTCCGGGCCCGCCGCTGCTGCTTGCGGGCCAGCTTCTGGATCTTCTCCGCGGGCACCTGACCGCGCAGCGCCACGAGTGCGGCGGCACCGCGCGCGGCGGCCTCGTCCGCGACGGGCGTCGCGGCGGCGACCGCCTGCTCGATACGGGGCCGTGAGTAGGCGACGGCCTGCTCGATCCTCGGCCTGGAGTACTCGGCGGCCTGCCGGGCGGCCCTGCGCGTGCGCTCGGCGGCCTCGTGTGCGGCCTGGTCGACCTTGGGCGGCACATGGGCCAGGGCCTGCGCGCGGGCCAGCTCCAGGCGCGGCGCGACATGGGTGCCGTAACGGGCACGGGCCTGGCCGGCGGCGAGCGTCACCTTCGGCGCGAGCCGCCCACGTGCCTCCTGCGCGTAGTACGCGGCCTTCTCCCTGGCCGTGTCGGCGTAGGGCGCCACCACTTCCGCGGCGTGCAGCACGCTGTCCTTCGCCGAGCCGGTCGCGGCGCGCACGCTGTCGATGCGGGTCACGGGTTCCTCCTCCTCGGTGGCGTACGGTAATTCGACTTTCCACCCTTTTACGGATCATGCCTGCGGACGCGCCCGCGGGCATGTGCGGGCGGGCATCCGGGTCACATCGCGCGACCCGGGCCCCGGGGGCCCGTCCCGTCCGGTCGGGAGCGCCGGGAGGCGGTCGGGTGGGATCGGGTGCGGTAGCGGACGGGTATCGGGTGCGATAGCGGACGAATACGGGGCAACGGGAGCCTGTCGTCGACAATGCCACGGATCGCCGCGCCGCGCTCCCGGCCCGGGAGGACCGGCCGGGATTTCCGCAACCGGTTCGGGCGGATGAGTGCCGGTGCGTCCTCGGCGGGCGACGTACGGCAGCCACCGTGCGAGGATCGGGTGGTCACAGGAAGACAACGGAAGGCAGATCGTGGCCGAGCAGCTCTACGCCACCCTGAAGACCAACCACGGCGACATCGAGATCCGGCTGCTGCCGGACCACGCCCCCGAGACGGTCCGCAACTTCGTGGAGCTCGCCCGGGGCGAGCGCGAGTGGACCCACCCGGCCACCGGCGAGAAGTCCACGGCGAAGCTGTACGACGGCACGGTCTTCCACCGGGTGATCAGCGGCTTCATGATCCAGGGCGGCGACCCCCTGGGCAACGGCACGGGCGGTCCGGGCTACCAGTTCAAGGACGAGTTCCACCCGGAGCTGTCCTTCAACAAGCCGTACCTGCTGGCGATGGCCAACGCGGGCCCGGGCACCAACGGCTCGCAGTTCTTCATCACGGTCTCCCCGACGGCCTGGCTGAACCGCAAGCACACCATCTTCGGCGAGGTCACCGACCCGGCCAGCCAGAAGGTCGTCGACTCCATCGCGACCACGCAGACCAACCCGCGCACCGACCGGCCACTGAAGGACGTCGTCATCGAGTCGGTCGTCGTGGACCGCCGCCAGGGCTGATTCCGGCGGCAGCCGTGCGGGCCCGGCCCGGCAGCCCCCGAGCAGAGCCGCCCGGCCCGGCGGCTGCGAAGGGAAACCGCCCGGCCCGACAGCTCCCGAAGGGAACCAAACGCCCCGCTCGTCCGTAAGGATGGGCGGGGCGGTGCGCTGTGGGCGGCACGGCGCGCACGGCCCACGACGTGAGGTGAGGGGATCCCCATGGACCAGGCGCCAGGCAGCCCGCAGGGCCCGGCGGACCGGAGCCCGCAGGACGCCGGGAGCGTGCCCACCTGCTACCGCCATCCGGACCGCGAGACCGGCATCCGCTGCACCCGCTGCGAGCGGCCGATCTGCCCCGAGTGCATGGTGGACGCCTCGGTCGGGTTCCAGTGCCCCGACTGCGTGCGCGCCGGCTCGGGCACGGGCCACGCGCCGGCCGCGAGCCGGCCGCGCACCCTGGCCGGGGGCCGGGTCACCGCCGACCCCAGGCTGGTCACCAAGGTGCTGATCGGGCTGAACCTGGCGTTCTTCCTGGTCCAGCTCTCCCTCGGGGACCGCTTCACCGAGCGGCTGGAGCTGCTGGGCTCGGCCTACGTCCCGCTGCTCGGCTCCGTCGAGGGCGTCGCCCACGGACAGTGGTACCGGCTGCTGACCGCCATGTTCCTGCACGGCGGCTATGTCCACATCCTGTTCAACATGCTGAGCCTGTGGTGGATCGGCGGTCCGCTGGAGGCGGCCCTGGGCCGCGCCCGCTACCTCGCGCTCTACTTCGTGTCCGGACTGGCCGGCAGCGCGCTCAGCTATCTGCTCGCCGCGCCGAACCAGCCCTCCCTGGGCGCCTCGGGCGCCATCTTCGGCCTGTTCGGCGCGACCGCGGTGCTGATGCGCCGGCTGAACTACGACATGCGGCCGATCATCGCCCTGCTGGTGATCAACCTGATCCTCACCTTCGGCTGGAGCAACATCGCCTGGCAGGCGCACATCGGCGGCCTGGTGGCCGGCGTCGTCGTCGGCTACGCGATGGTGCACGCCCCGCGCCGGCGGCGGGCCCTGGTGCAGTACGGCACCTGTGCGGTGGTGCTGGCCGTGGTCGTGGTGATGACGCTGCTCAGGACCGCTCAGCTGGTCTGAGCGGGTCTGAGCGGCGGCCGTTGTCCACAGTGTGTGCCGGATCTTGTGCACAGTGTGCGGGAACGTGTGTGCCCCCTGTCGCTGACCCGTGTTTGCGCAGGTCAGGCAGGGGGCGTACGGCGTTCCGCGGAGTAGTGGGACAGTCGTACCGGCGTCAACGCCCGATGGGTTATCCACAGATCGTCGGCTTTTCCCCAGGCAATTCCACAAGCCTGTGGATAACTCAGCGGATACCCCTGGGCAGAGCTGTGCTCAGCGGGCCGGCGCGCTTACTTCCACTGGGTGGAGACGCCGAATCCGGCCGCGATGAAACCGAAGCCCACCACGATGTTCCAGTTGCCCAGCGCGTCGACGGGCAGCGTTCCGTCGGTGACGTAGAACAGGACGATCCAGGCCAGGCCGAGCACGAACAGGGCCAGCATCACCGGCGCGACCCAGCCGCGGCTCTCCAGCTTGATGGCCGCTGCCTGCTTCGCGGGCGGCGGCGTGTAATCGGCCTTCTTGCGGATACGTGACTTCGGCACGAGGGTCTCTCCTGTCGATGCGCTGCGTGGCCGCGCAGGGAACTGGGTTGCTCGGGGCAGCGTACAAGGGGACTCTGAGCGCTCCCCCGGGCGTCCGTTAGCGTAGTGCTTCCGCGGCGCCGAAGGAGATAAGGGTACGTTGAGCAATTCCGCCGACTCCCCCGGGACGGGGAACGGTCCGGCCCGCACGCGCCGTTTCCGGCCCGTGCGGATCCTCACCGTGGCCGTCTTCGCCCTCGCGGGCCTCATTTTCTTCACCAGTTTCAACACGGCCAAGGGCACCGACATCCGCACGGACACGTCCCTGCTGAAACTGTCCGACCTGATCCAGGAGCGCAGCCGTAAGAACAAGGAGCTGGACGAGTCCAACGCGGCCCTGCGCGGCGACGTCGAGTCCCTCGCCGAACGGGACGACGGCAGCACCAGGGCGCAGGACGAGAAACTGGCCGGTCTGGAGGACAGCGCCGGAACGCGCAAGGTGCGCGGAAAGGCCGTCACCGTCACGCTCAACGACGCCCCGCCCAACGCCACCGCCAAGCTCCCCGGCTACCCCGAGCCCCAGCCCGACTACCTGGTCATCCACCAGCAGGACCTCCAGGCGGTGGTCAACGCGCTGTGGAACGGCGGGGCCAAGGGCATCAGGGTCATGGACCAGCGGCTGATCTCCACCAGCGCGGTGCGCTGCGTCGGCAACACGCTCATCCTCCAGGGCCGCGTCTACTCCCCGCCGTACCGGATCACGGCGGTGGGCGACCCGGAGAAGCTGCGGCAGGCGCTCGCGGACTCCCCGGCGATCCAGAACTACATGGTGTACGTCAACGTCTACGGCCTGGGCTGGAAAGTCACCGAGGACGGCACGGTGACGCTGCCCGGCTACTCGGGCACAGTGGACCTGCACTACGCGAAGCCCGTGAAGTAGCCGCCCTCCCGCGCAGGAGCCGCCGGTGCGCGTGATCGTCAGGACCGTCAGCGAGCTCTGTGTCACCGCCGGCTGCCTCACCGTGCTCTTCGTCCTCTACACGCTGTTCTGGACCGGGGCACGGGCGGACACCGCGATGCGGGAGCAGATCGACCAGCTGCACCGGCAGTGGTCTAGGGAGGCGGCCCAGCGCGCGGCGGGTGGACCGTCCGCCGCCCACGGTCCGCGCGGAGCCGCCCCCTACACCGCCGGCCGGCCCTTCGCGATCATGTACATACCGCGGCTCGGTTCCACGTGGAACAAGCCCGTACTCGAGGGCACCGCCACCGCCACCCTGAAGAAGGGCCTCGGCCACTACGCGGGCACGGCCCGGCTGGGCGGGACCGGCAACTTCGCGGTGGCCGGCCACCGGCGCACCTACGGCGACCCGTTCAAGGACTTCCCCCGGCTGCGCCCCGGGGACGCCGTCGTCCTGACGGACGGCACCACCTGGTTCACGTACCGGATCGACAAAGGCCCTCACAAAACCCTTCCCACCGACGTTGAGGTGATCGACCCTGTGCCACGTATGTCCGGGTACACGCGTCCCGGACGCTATCTGACGCTGACCACGTGCGATCCGGAATGGGGGCACAGTCACCGGCTGATCGTCTGGGCGCACCTGGCCTCCACCGGGCCCGCGGAGGCCGGGAAACCGGAGGCGCTGCGCCGTTAGTCTGGTGGCGTACGGCGTGAATCCGGTGCCGTGGGAAGACGGAAGGGACGGCATGTACGGCTGGATCTGGCGGCATCTGCCCGGCAACGCGTGGCTCAAGGCGCTGATCTCACTGCTGCTCGTCCTGGCCGTGGTCTACGTCCTGTTCCAGTACGTCTTCCCGTGGGCCGAACCGCTGCTTCCCTTCAACGATGTGACGGTGGACAACCAGTGAGCGCGCGGATTCTCGTCGTCGACAACTACGACAGCTTCGTCTTCAACCTGGTCCAGTACCTCTACCAGCTCGGTGCCGAGTGCGAGGTGCTGCGCAACGACGAGGTCACGCCCGCGCACGCCCAGGACGGCTTCGACGGCGTGCTGCTGTCCCCGGGCCCGGGCACCCCGGAGCAGGCCGGCGTGTGCGTGGAGATGGTCCGCCACTGCGCCGCCACCGGGGTCCCCGTCTTCGGCGTGTGCCTGGGCATGCAGTCGATGCAGGTGGCCTACGGCGGCGTGGTGGACCGGGCGCCCGAGCTGCTGCACGGCAAGACGTCGCCGGTGGAGCACGAGGGCAAGGGCGTCTTCGCCGGACTGCCCTCCCCCTTCACGGCCACCCGCTACCACTCGCTGGCCGCCGAGCCCGCGACCGTCCCCGCCGAGCTGGAGGTCACCGCCCGCACCCACGACGGCATCATCATGGGCCTGCGCCACCGGGAACTGCCCGTGGAGGGCGTGCAGTTCCACCCCGAGTCGGTGCTGACCGAGCACGGGCACCGGATGCTGGCCAACTGGCTGGCGGAGTGCGGCGACCAGGATGCCGTGTCGAGGTCGGCGGGGCTCGCCCCGGTGGTGGGCAGGGCCACGGCGTGACCGCGCTGCGCCCCGAGCGCGAGTCCGGCGCCGAGTGGTACGGCACCGGGGGCTACGGCGCCTCCCCGGACCCGTACACCGCGGCGCCGTACGGCACGCGCGGGGCGGAGACGTCGTACGCGGACTACCCGGAGACGTCGTACGGCATGCGCGGCGCGGAGACGTCGTACGGCAATCGCGGGGCGGAGGCGTCCTACGGCGTGCGCGAGCCGGAGGCGCCGTACGGCACGGGCGGCCCGGAGGCGCCGTACGGGCCCGGGGTGGACGAGGAGACGATGGCGCTCAGGCTCCCCGAGCCGCCCTCTGACGCCTCATTCGCCCCGCGCGCCACCCCAGTCGCACCGGGCGGGCGCGCGGCCCGCAGAAAGGCCGCCAGGCGCCGCCACGGCCGTCACGGCGGCGCCGCCGGCACCGCCGAGCCGCGGCCCGGGGACGGCGGGCCGTCCGCGCCGCTGTCCCGGGTGGAGGCGCGCCGCCGGGCGCGGGCCCGCCGGCCGGGCGCCGGGGTGGTGATCAGCCGGGCCGTCGGCGAGGTGTTCATCACCACCGGCGTGCTGATGCTGCTGTTCGTCACCTACCAGCTGTGGTGGACGAACGTCCGGGCGCACGCGCAGGCCGGCAACGAGGCCCACCAGCTGCAGAACGACTGGGCGAGCGGCAAGCGCAACCCGGGCTCCTTCGAGCCGGGGCAGGGCTTCGCCATCCTGCACATCCCCGCCCTGGACGTCGTGGTGCCGATCGCCGAGGGCACCAGCAAGAGCAAGGTGCTCGACAAGGGCATGGTCGGCCACTACGGCCAGGGCGACCTCAACACGGCCATGCCGGACGCCAAGACGGGCAACTTCGGGCTCGCGGGCCACCGCAACACCCACGGCGAACCCTTCCGGTACATCAACAGGCTCAAGCCGGGTGACGCGATCGTCGTGGAGACGCAGGACACCTATTTCGTGTACAAGACGGCGTCCACGCTGCCGGTGACATCGCCGGCCAACACCGCGGTCCTCGACCCCGTTCCCGCAGGATCGGGCTTCACCCGGCCCGGCCGCTACATCACGCTCACCACCTGCACCCCGGAGTTCACCAGCAAGTACCGGCTGATCGTCTGGGGCAAGATGGTCGAGGAACGGCCGCGCAGCAAGGGCAAGCCGGATGCGCTCGTCAGTTAAGGGCAGAGGGGACAGTGGCAGCGACCACGGACGACACGGCAGAGCACACCCACACCGGACCGGCGGCACGCCGCCGCGGCCAGGGCCGGCTGGCCCTGGCGGTCAGCGTCCTCGGTGAACTCCTCATCACGGCGGGACTGGTCCTCGGCCTGTTCGTCGTCTACTCCCTCTGGTGGACCAACGTCATAGCGGACCGCAGGGCCGACCGGCAGGGCGACCGGGTCCGCGACGAGTGGGCCCAGTCCGCCCCGGGCGGCCCCGGCGCGCTCGACACCAAGGACGGCATCGGCTTCCTGCACGTGCCGTCCATGCACAACGGCGAGGTCCTGGTCAAGAAGGGCACCTCCACGGACGTCCTGAACGACGGGGTGGCCGGCTACTACGTCGACCCGGTCAAGGCGGTCCTGCCGACGGCCGGCAAGGCGGGCAACTTCACGCTCGCCGCCCACCGGGACGGCCACGGCGCGAAGTTCCACAACATCGACAAGGTCGAGAAGGGCGACCCGATCGTCTTCGAGACCCGGGACAAGTGGTACGTCTACAAGGTCTACGGGATCCTGCCCGAGACCTCGAAGTTCAACGTCCAGGTCCTCGCCCCGGTCCCCAAGGAGTCGGGCGTCACCAGGGCCGGCCACTACATCACCCTGACCACCTGCACCCCGGTGTACACGAGCCGCTACCGCTACGTGGTCTGGGGGAAACTGGTCCGCGTGGACAAGGTGGACGCCAGGCGCACCCCGCCGAGGGAACTGCGCTGACGCGACGACCGCCGGTGTGACGAAAGCCCCGGCTCCCCCTCCTGCGAGGGGGAGCCGGGGCTTTCGTCACACCGGCCGGGCCGGAGGGCCGCCGGGGGCGGGCGGTCAGCCGAAGATGCCGCCGTTGCCGTTGCCGCCGTTGTTGGCGCCGCCCTGGTTGCCCCCGCCGCCACCGGCGCCGCCGATGGTCGTCAGCGTGACCGGGGTGTTCGCGGGGTCATCGACCTGCTGGTTCCCGTTCGGGTCCTGCCGGACGACGAAGGCGTTGTCGTCGCCGTTGCTGCCCGGGGCGAACTGGATGTTGGTGAAGCCGGCCGCCTGGAGGGTCTGCCGGGCCTGCGCCACCGTCTGGCCGACCACCCGGGGCACCGGGGTCTTCTGCTGCTGGGCCTGCTTGCCGATCTGGATCGTGACCTTGGAGCCCTTGTCGGCCTGGGTGCCGATCGCCGGGGCGGTCTGGATGACCTTGCCGACCTGGTTGGGGTCGTTGGTCTCCACCTCGGTGCACTCGCCGGTGAGGCCGTTGGCCTGCATCTGCTGCTTGGCGGCTTCACAGGACTGGTTGGAGACGTCCGGGACCGTGGCCTTCTCGACCGCCTTGGCGACCGTGAGGGTGATCGTGGTCCCCTTCTGGACCTCCTTGCCGTTCACCGGGTTCTGCTCCAGAACGGTGTTCGGGTCCTCGGTCGACTCCCGGAACTTGGTCTGCACCTTGAACTTGTAGTCGTCGCCCTCGAGCTTGGCCTTGGCCTCGTCCAGGCTCAGCCCCACCACGCTGGGCACCTGGACCTTGGGCGCCCCGGTGGACAGCGTCAGGGAGACGGTCTCGTCCTTCTTGAGCTGGGTCCTGGGCTCGGGGGTCTGGTCGCAGACGCGGCCCTTGGGCTGGTTGTCGCAGGTCTTCGGGGTGAACGTCACCTTCAGGCCGACGTTGGCCGCCGAGTCCTGGGCGTCCGACCTGGTCTGTCCGACGAAGTTCGGCACGGGCACCGTGTCGTTGCTCGCGTTGTTGCCGCTGAAGGCCCACTTGCCGATCAGGATGGCGCCGACGAGGACCAGGATGCCGGCGACGACCAGCAGGATCGTCGAGGTGTTCGACTTCTTCTGCTGGCGGCGGCGGTCGGGGCGCTCGTCGTAGCCGTAACCGCCGTCGTCCGGGTTCATCGGCGGCAGCATCGTCGTGGCGGCGGCCGCGCCCGGCTCGGAGCGCAGCGCCGTCGTCGGCTGGTCGTCCGGGTAGGCGCCGTAGCCGACCGAGCCCATGGCGGCCGTGGCCGCGACCGGCTGGCCGTCCAGGCAGGCCTCGATGTCCGCGCGCATCTCGTCGGCGGACTGGTAGCGGTAGTCCGGGTCCTTCACCAGCGCCCGCAGCACGATCGCGTCCATCTCGGGCGTGATCTCGGGGTCGAAGACGCTCGGCGGCTGCGGCTCCTCGCGCACGTGCTGGTAGGCCACCGCGACGGGGGAGTCGCCCACGAAGGGCGGCCGGACCGTCAGCAGCTCGTAGAGCAGGCAACCCGTCGAATACAGGTCCGAGCGGGCGTCGACCTGCTCGCCCTTCGCCTGCTCCGGGGAGAGGTACTGGGCGGTGCCGATGACCGCGGCCGTCTGGGTCATGGTCATGCCGGAGTCGCCCATGGCGCGGGCGATGCCGAAGTCCATGACCTTGACCTGGCCGTTGCGCGTCAGCATGACGTTGGCCGGCTTGATGTCGCGGTGCACGATGCCGTTGCGGTGGGCGTACTCCAGGCCCTGGAGGATGCCGATGGTCATCTCCATGGCCCGCTCGGGCAGCAGCTTGCGGCCGGAGTGGAGAAGCTCACGCAGAGTGGAGCCGTCGACGTACTCCATCACGATGTACGGGATCGACACCCCGTCGATGTAGTCCTCGCCCGTGTCGTAGACCGCGACGATCGCGGGGTGGTTGAGCGAGGCGGCCGACTGGGCCTCCCGGCGGAACCGGGCCTGGAAGGAAGGGTCGCGCGCCAGGTCGGCGCGCAGCGTCTTCACCGCCACGGTGCGGCCCAGGCGGGTGTCATGCGCGAGGTACACCTCCGCCATGCCACCACGGCCGAGCACCTGGCCCAGCTCGTACCGGCCGCCGAGGCGACGCGGCTCTTCCATAGCTACCTACCAGCCCTCTCCGTCGGTCCCGACCGGCACCACATGATGCCGTCGGAGGTGCCGTCCGGGCCTACCGTACCCGGCTCGCTCTGTGTGACCTGGCCAAGCTCGTCACCCGATACAGGACCGGTATCGCAACGTGCACCGATGTGAAGGGGACGTGACAGGGGTCACTTCTTGGAGTCGATGACCGCCTTCATGACGCTCTTCGCGATGGGCGCCGCCAGCCCGCCGCCGGAGATGTCGTCGCGGTTGGCGTTCTCGTCCTCGACCACGACCGCCACGGCCACCGGCGAGCTGTTGTCGGGGAGCTTGGCGTAGGAGATGAACCACGCGTAGGGGTTCTCGCTGTTGGCGACGCCGTGCTGGGCGGTACCGGTCTTGCCGCCCACGGTGACCCCGGGGATCTGCGCGTTCTTGCCCGTGCCGTCCTTGACGACCGTCTCCATCATCGACTGCAGGATCTGCGCGTTCTCCGCCGACAGCGGCCGGCTCAGCTCCTGCGGCTCGGTCTTGGTGACCGGGTCCAGGCCGTGCGACTGCAGCGAGTCGACCATGTACGGCTTCATCAGCTTGCCGTCGTTGGCCACGGCGGAGGCCACCATGGCCATCTGCAGCGGCGTCGCGGCGGTCTCGAACTGGCCGATGGAGCTGAGCGCGGTCTGCGGGTCGTCCATCTTCTCGGGGAAGATGGAGGCCGCCGAGCGCACCGGCGTGAACTGCTCGGAGTCGAACCCGAACTTCTTCGCCTGCTCGATCATCTTCTCCTTGCCGACGTCGTAGCCCATCTTGCCGAAGACGGTGTTGCAGGACACCCGCAGCGCCTCCCGCATGGTGGCGTTCTTGCAGGGGATGTTGCCCTCGTTCTTCAGCTCGGTCCGGGTGTGCGGCAGGGTCCACGGCAGCGGCGAGTCGGTGGGGGTGTCGGCCGACTTGTACAGCCCGTTCTCCAGCGCGGCGGCCGCGGTGACCACCTTGAAGGTGGAGCCCGGCGGGTAGGTCTCGCGCAGCGCCCGGTTGAGCATCGGGTCGGCCGGGTTGTCCTTCTTCTGCAGCTTCTTCCACGCCTCGGCGTCCTTGGCGGAGTTGCCGGCGAAGGAGGAGGGGTCGTAGGACGGGTAGGACGCCAGGGCGAGGATCTTGCCGGTCGACGGGTCCAGCGCGACCGCGGCGCCCTTGCCGCCGACGTTCCTCAGTCCCTGGTACGCCGCCTTCTGCGCGGCCGCGTTCAGCGTGGTGACCACGTTGCCGCCCTGCTGCGGCTTGCCGGTGATCATGTCCAGGGTGTTGCGGAAGAAGAGCCGGTCGTCGTTGCCGGTGAGGATGCCGTCCTCGATGGACTCCAGCTGGTTGGCGCCGAAGGCCTGCGAGGCGTACCCCGTGACCGGCGCCCACATGGCGCCGTTCTTGTACGTCCGCTTGTACTTCAGGTCGTTGAGACCGTTCCTCCTGGTCTCCGTCGACCCGGTGATCGGGGTGCCGCCGACGATGATGTCACCGCGCGGGGTGGAGTAGCGGGCGATGGTGACGCGGCGGTTGTTGTCGTCGGTCCTGAGGGTGTCGGCCTTGACGTACTGGAGCCAGTTGTCGCGGATGAGCAGGGTGAGGACAAGGAGGCCGCAGAAGATCGCGATCCGGCGCAGGGGCTTGTTCACGGGCGGACCACCTGGGTCATCTCGGCGTCGGGGTTGGAGGCGGGAGCGGGCGCCGGGCGGCGCGCGGTGTCGCTGATCCGGATCAGGATGCCGACGAGGGCCCAGTTGGCGATGACGGAGGAACCGCCGTACGCCACGAAGGGCATGGTCATACCGGTCAGCGGGATGAGACCCATCACACCGCCGGAGACGACGAAGACCTGCAGGGCGAAGGCGCCGGACAGGCCGATGGCCAGCAGCTTGCCGAACGGGTCGCGGGCGGCCAGCGCGGTGCGCACGCCGCGCTCCACGATCAGCCCGTAGATCAGCAGGATCGCCATGATCCCGGCCAGGCCCAGCTCCTCGCCGAAGGTGGCGAGGATGAAGTCGGAGTTGGCGGCGAACCGGATCAGGTCGGAGTGGCCCTGGCCCAGGCCGGAGCCGAGGGTGCCGCCGGAGCCGAAGGCCCACAGCGCCTGCATCGACTGCTCGGAGTGGCCGCCCACGCCGGCGCGGCTGAGCGTGTACTCCTTCATCGGGTCCAGCCAGGCCTGGACACGCATCTTCACGTGCGGTTCGAAGCTCGCCACGCCGACGGCGCCGGCCGCGGACATCAGCAGACC
The DNA here is from genome assembly GCF_044903565.1 of Streptomyces sp. NPDC004065. Taxonomy (NCBI): domain Bacteria; kingdom Bacillati; phylum Actinomycetota; class Actinomycetes; order Kitasatosporales; family Streptomycetaceae; genus Streptomyces; species Streptomyces sp. NPDC004065. Next base: position 46,747 of record NZ_JBJDQT010000013.1, read on the forward strand.
GAAGACGATCCAGCTGGTCCGCTCGGTGGCGACGTACAGCATGATGACGAACATTCCGAAGAACAGCAGCGAGGTGCCGAGGTCCGTCTCGAAGACCAGGATGAGGATGGAGATGAACCAGACCACCAGGATCGGGCCCAGGTCGCGGCCGCGCGGCAGGTACAGCCCCATGAACCGGCGGCTGGCCAGCGCGAGCGCGTCCCGCTTCACCATCAGGTAGCCGGCGAAGAAGATGGCCAGGACGATCTTGGCGAACTCACCGGGCTGGATGGAGAAGCCGGCCACCGAGATCCAGATCTTGGCGCCGTAGATGTTGGCGCCGAGGCCCGGCACCAGCGGCAGCAGCAGCAGGAACAGCGCGCCGACCATGGAGATGTAGGTGTAGCGCTGCAGGACGCGGTGGTCCTTGAGGAAGATCAGCACCACGATGAACAGGGCGATGCCCATCGCCGTGTACAGCAGCTGCCGGGGCGCGGCCGTGCCCGCCTGGTCGATGGACTGCAGCAGCTTGGACTGGTCCAGACGCCAGATGACCACCAGACCGAGGCCGTTGAGCAGGGTGGCCAGCGGCAGCAGCAACGGGTCCGCGTACGGGGCGAACTTGCGGACGACGAGATGGGCGACGCCGGCCAGCAGGCCGAGGCCCAGGCCGTAGCTCAGCAGGCCGGCGGGCACCTGGTCGTTGATGGCCAGGCCCACGTTGGCGTAGGCGAACACCGGGATCGCCACGGCGAAGACCAGCAGCGCCAGCTCGGTGTTGCGGCGGCTCGGCGCGCCGATGGCGCCGATCGTGGACGTGTGGTGCGTCGGCGGGTTGGTTGTACTGCTCATCGTGTGACGGGGCCTCTCACGGCTTGCCTACTGCTTACCGCACAGCGAGACGACCTTCTGCTCTTCCTCCGAGAGAGTGGGGCCGGGGCTGGGAGTGGGCGCGGTCGCGGACGTGGACGGAGACGTGGACGGGGACGACGGGGACGACGGGGACTTCGACGGCGCCGATGGATCCGGCGTCGGTGTCGCCTTGGACGTGAAGGCGGTGCGGGTGGTTCCCGTGGTGCCCGCGGTGGACTTGGTGCCGCTGGTCCGGCCCTGGGCCGTCTTGGTGTCCTGCGTGCCCGCGGCGCGGCGCTGCGCCTCCTTCTTGCAGGCGGAGGCCTGCACGGACAGCTCGTCCACCTTGCGGCTGGCCTCCCGCAGACCGCCCTCGGCGATCGTGGCCTTGACCTGCTTCTGCTGGTAGGGCGGCAGGTACTTGAGTTCGATCTCGGGGTGGTCCCGCTCGATCTTCGACAGCTTCACCCAGGCCAGGTCCTGGCTGATGCCCCGGTACAGCGCCACGTGCTCGTCGTTGGCGCCGACGTAGTACTGCGTCTGGGTCCAGCGGTAGCCGCCGTACAGTCCGCCGCCGATGACGGCGAGCGCCAGGACGCTGTAGAAGGACCGCTTCAGCCACCTGCGGCCCTTGCGGTGCTTGGTGAAGTCCTCGTCGCCGTAGACGCCGAAGCCGGCCGTCGGGACGTACCCGGTGGTGTCCCCGGACCCGGGCGGGCCGAACTCGCCGCCGCCCTGGCCGTGCGCCTGGCGGCCGAGGCCGGAGGCGCGGCCGGCCGGGGTCTGCATGATGCCGTTGTCGTTCAGGTGGTTCTGGTTCTCGGCGACCGCGCCCACCACGACCGGGGTGTCGGACAGCTGCCCGGCGAGGGTGTCGCCGGTGTCCAGGTCGAGCACGTCGGCGACGATCACCGTGATGTTGTCCGGGCCGCCGCCGCGCAGCGCGAGCTGGATCAGCTCCTGCACGGTCTCCTGCGGGCCCTGGTAGCTGGCGAGGGTCTCCTCCATCGTCTGGTGGGAGACGACGCCCGACAGGCCGTCGGAGCAGATCAGGTAGCGGTCGCCGGCCCGGACCTCGCGGATGGACAGGTCGGGCTCGACGTGCTCGCCGCTGCCGAGGGCGCGCATCAGCAGGGCGCGCTGCGGATGGGTGCTGGCCTCCTCCTCGGTGATGCGGCCCTCGTCGACGAGGCGCTGCACCCAGGTGTGGTCCTGCGTGATCTGTGTCAGCACGCCGTCGCGCAGCAGGTACGCCCGCGAGTCGCCGACGTGCACGAGGCCGAGCCGCTGCCCGGTCCACAGCAGGGCGGTCAGCGTGGTGCCCATGCCCTCCAGCTGCGGGTCCTCCTCGACCATGGAGCGCAGCTGGTCGTTGGCGCGCTGCACGGCCTGGCCGAGCGAGGTGAGGATGTCGGAGCCCGGGATGTCGTCGTCGAGGGCGACGATGGTGGAGATCACCTCGGAGGAGGCGACCTCGCCGGCGGCCTGGCCGCCCATGCCGTCGGCGATCGCGAGCAGGCGCGGCCCGGCGTAACCGGAGTCCTCGTTGCCCTCGCGGATCATGCCTTTGTGCGATCCGGCGGCGAAGCGCAGTGACAGACTCATGCGCACCTCGCCCGTCGGCTCCGGGTACATCCGCACGGTGCCCACCCTCCGGTCGGGAGCGCGCCGGGGCCCGGGGTGCCGGCCGCCGCGGCGTGCTCGCTCCGCTCGCGCTCTTTCATGACGTAGCACTACTTCCGCAGCTCGATGACGGTTTTGCCGATGCGGATCGGCGCGCCCAGCGGAATCGGCGTGGGGGTCGTCAGCCGGGACCGGTCCAGGTACGTGCCGTTGGTGGATCCGAGGTCCTCGACGATCCACTGGCCGTCGCGGTCCGGGTAGATCCTGGCATGCCGGCTGGAGGCGTAGTCGTCGTCCAGCACGATCGTGGAGTCGTGCGCCCGGCCCAGCGTGATGGTCTGGCCCTGCAGCGCCACGGTGGTGCCGGTGAGGGTTCCCTCGGTCACCACGAGCTTGGTGGGGGCGTTGCGGCGCTGCCGGCCGCCGCCCTGCTGACCGCGCTGCTGCGGAGGCGCGGCCGGCTGGCGCGCGGCCTGCTGCGGCCGCGCCGCCTCCCGGCGGGCGCCTCGCTGGGTGACGCGCGTACCGAACAGGTCGCTGCGGATGACCTGCACGGCCACGATCACGAACAGCCACAGTACGGCCAGGAAACCCAGCCGCATGACCGTGAGGGTCAGCTCTGACATTGCCCCCGGTTCACCCTTCGGCTTGCCTATAGATAACGGTGGTGCTGCCCACGACGATCCGCGAGCCGTCGCGGAGCGTAGCGCGGGTGGTGTGCTGCCCGTCCACCACGATGCCGTTGGTGGACCCGAGATCCTGGATCGTCGAGGGCGTTCCGGTCCGGATCTCGCAGTGCCGGCGGGATACGCCGGGGTCGTCGATCCGCACGTCGGCGTCGGTGCTGCGGCCCAGCACCAGCGTCGGGCGGGAGATCTGATGGCGGTTGCCGTTGATCTCGATCCAGTAGCGGGGGCGCCCGCCGGCGGCGGGGCCCTGCGGGGGCCGCGGGGCGGCGGGCTGCGGATAACCGTAGCCGCCGGGACGGCCGGGCGGCGGCGCGGCCGGCATGGGCGGCGCGCCCGCGGGGCCCGCGGCGGGCGGATATCCGTACCCGCCCGGGACGCCGGGCCGTGCGGCCGGAGCGGCCGGCGCGGGCGGGCCCGCGGGGGCCTGCTGGCTGCTGGAGGAGGCGAGGGTGCGGCTGCGCACCCGGTACAGACCCGTGTCCAGGTCGTCGGCCTTCTCCAGGTGGACCTTGATCGGCCCCATGAAGGTGTAGCGCTGCTGCTTGGCGTAGTCGCGCACCATGCCCGCCAGCTCGTCGCCGAGCTGGCCGGAGTAGGGGCTCAGCCGCTCGTAGTCGGGCGCGCTGAGCTCCACGATGAAGTCGTTGGGGACGACGGTCCGGTCGCGGTTCCAGATGGTGGCGTTGTTGTCGCACTCGCGCTGGAGCGCACCCGCGATCTCCACGGGCTGGACCTCGGACTTGAAGACCTTGGCGAAGGTGCCGTTGACCAGACCTTCGAGACGCTGCTCGAACTTCTTCAGGACTCCCATGGGGCACCTCCTCCGTCGTTGCCGTCGCTGCGGGTCTTGCCGTCGTGCTGCGTACTGCTTACCTGGTACTGCTTACTGATCGTATCCACGCGCCGGTGAATCGGCTGGTTCCCCCTGTCGGCCCCGTCGAGGTTCCCTGCCGGGCTCCTCCCCGAACCCGGCGAAGCACGCGCGCGCCGTGTTCCGGCGCCGTACTTCTGCCCAGGATCGTAGAGGTGGCCGCAGACCAGTGTCCCGCACCCGGAGGCGGAGCCGTTCCGCTCCTGGGGAGACGGGCGGTACCGGTACGAGGTTGATACGTGAACAGGCTCGCGCTGATACGGAGCAGGGGGCTCCGGACGGCCTCGGCCGCCCGGGCCGGGCCGGCGCCCGGCGTCCGGTCGCCCGGGCCGGCGTCCGGCTCCCGGCTTCCGGGGTCCGCCTTCCGCCGGCTCCGTGCTCCGGGCCGTGCGCGCCGCGTCCCCGGCCGTCCCCGGCCGGGGCCGTGACCTCGCGCGTCCCGTCCCCTGCCGGGTCCCATGCCCCGGGAAAGCGAGGTGAACCCACCCTGCGCGGCGTGCTAATGTTCTGGGTGTCGGAAGGCGCCGGCCCCAAGGGGCGGAGCCGGAGGACACACCCAATGCGCGGGTGGCGGAATAGGCAGACGCGCTGGATTCAGGTTCCAGTGCCCGCAAGGGCGTGGGGGTTCAACTCCCCCCTCGCGCACAAGACGGAAGCCCCGTAGGTCTCGGACCTACGGGGCTTTCGCGTTGTCCGCCTTGTTCTTGTCCGCCGTGTCCTTGTCCGCCGGGGGGCCGGCGTACCGCTGTGAGGAAGGTCTCAGGGTGCACGGGCCCCGGGCGGATCGCGCGCACGCGCCCCGCCCGCATTCCGCCCGCACCCCCGCCCGAACCCCGCCCGCACCGACCCATCGCGGCTTCCGGGGCCGACCCCCGTGTACGCCGGGTCTGCCCCGCTGTACCTTCAGCGCGTCGTCGTGGTGACGTGTACGGGACGGGGAGGCGTCGGGATGAGCGAGGTCGCGGCGGAGCCGGGCGTGGCGGGCAGGGAAGGCGTGGGGGGTATGGACCGCAAGGCGGGCCAGGAAGGCATGGACGGCATGGACGGCGAGGCGGGGGTCGCCGCCGCGGAGGGCGCCGGGGCCGCGGTGGCCCCGGGTGCGGGCGGCGGCGCGGGTGCCCTCGAGGGCCGGCGTGGTGGCGGACGGGTGCCGGTGGTGCCCGGGTTCGCGCGGTGGCCCGCCGACGGCTCGCCCAAGGCCGAGGGCAAGGCGCTGCGCGAGCGCGTCGCCCGCTCCGCGCACGCCGCGTTCGATGCGGACCCGGGACGTCCGGACGCCGTGGCGGCCGTGGAGGAGTCCAGCCTGGGCCGCCTGCCCGAGCTGACGCCGATCCGGGTGGGCAGGATGGCGGCGACGCCGTTCGCCTTCCTGCGCGGCTCGGCCGGCCTCATGGCGTACGACCTGGCCCGCACGCCCGTGACCGGGATCCGGGCGCAGATCTGCGGTGACGCCCACGCGGCCAACTTCGGCCTGTACGGCGACGCCCGCGGCGGCCTGGTCATCGACCTCAACGACTTCGACGAGACGGTGCCCGGCCCCTGGGAGTGGGACGTCAAGCGGCTCGCCGCCTCACTGGTCCTCGCGGGCCGTGAGGCCGGCTGCGACGAGGACAGCTGCCGCGCGGCCGCCCGGGACGCGGTGGGTGCCTACCGGCGCACCATGCGGCTGCTGGCCAGGCTGCCGGTCCTGGACGCGTGGAACGCCATCGCCGACGAGGAACTCGTCTCCCACAGCGACGCCCACGACCTGCTCGGCACGCTGGAGCGGGTCTCGGAGAAGGCGCGGGCCAACACCAGCGGGCGGTTCGCGGCCCGGTCGACCGAGCCGGCCGAGGACGGCGGACGCCGCTTCGTGGACGCCCCGCCGGTGCTGCGCCGGGTGCCGGACGCGGAGGCCGCGGCGGTGGCCGCGTCGCTGGAGCAGTACCTGACCACGCTGTCCGAGGACCGTCTCCCGCTGCTGGCCCGCCACGCGGTGCACGACGTCGCGTTCCGGGTGGTCGGCACCGGCAGTGTCGGCACGCGCTCGTACGTCGTCCTGCTTCTCGACCACCGCGGTGAGCCGCTGGTGCTCCAGGTGAAGGAGGCGCGGCCGTCCGCGCTGGTGCCGCACCTGGCGACGGCCGGTTTCGAGGTGCCCGAGGTGACGCACGAGGGACGGCGGGTCGTGCTCGGCCAGAAGCGGATGCAGGTGGTGAGCGACATACTCCTCGGCTGGACCACGGTGGACGGGCGGCCCTTCCAGGTGCGGCAGTTCCGCAACCGCAAGGGCAGCGTCGACCCGGCGGCGCTCGCCGCCGACCAGATCGACGACTACGGCCGCATGACGGGGGCCCTGCTGGCCCGCGCCCACTCCCACAGCGCGGACCCGCGTCTGATCGCCGGGTACTGCGGCAAGAACGAGGAACTGGACGAGGCCGTGGCCGCGTTCGCCGTCACCTACGCCGACCGCACCGAGGCCGACCATGCCCGGCTGGTGACGGCCGTACGGGCGGGGCGGATCCCCGCCGAGATGGGCGTGTAGACGGTGGGGCGGGCCGTGCCAGGAGGGCGTGCGGGCGGTGGGGCGGGCCGCGCCCGGACGGGCGTGCGGGCGGTGGGGCGGGCCGCGCCCGGACGGGCGTGCAGGCGGTGGGGCGGGCCGCGCCCGGACGGGCGTGCGGGCGGTGGGGCGGGCCGCGCCGGGTGCGGCGCTACGCTGGTCGGGTGACGACGCCGGAAGCTGAACAGGGTGACGCCGCCGGAGCGGACCGGACGGCGTCCGAGAACGCCGCGCCGCGGCCCGAGGAGCGGCTGGAGCGGGCCGTCAGGGCCGCCGAGCAGGCGCTCATCGAGTACGAGATCGCGGTGGAGACCTTCCGGGTGGAGGTCGAGAACTTCTCCCGGCTGCACCAGCAGCGGCTCGGCCCGCTCTACACCCGCCTCGAGGAGCTGGAGGCGCAGATCGCGGAGGCGAAGGCCGCCCGCACCGGTGACCCGGAGGATCTGCGCCGGGCCGCCGAGGCGCGGGCCCGGCTGCAGCCGATCCCCGGTGTGGAGGAGTTGCTGAACGGCTGGATGGACGGGGAGGGCCTGTTCCCGGAGGCCGTCGCGATGCTCACCGACCAGCCGGTGCGGCCCCCGCAGCGGGTGCGCCCGAGCGAGGAGGCCCGCGGGCTGTACCGGGACCTGGTCCGCAAGGCCCACCCGGATCTGGCGCAGGAGGAGGACGAGCGTCAGCGGCGTGAGGCGTTCCTCACCCGGGTCAACGCGGCCTACGCCCGCGGCGACGTGGACGAGCTGCGCGAGCTGGCCGAGGAGTGGGCCGCCGGGCCGAAGCCGGCCGAGCCGGGCCCGAGCCTCGCCGAGGAGCTGTACGCCCGCCTGGAGTGGCTGTCCCGGCGCAAGGAGATGCTCACCCACTACGCCAAGGAGCTGGAGGACAGCGCGATCGCCGCGATGCTCCGGCTGGCCCCGGACGACCCCGACCGGCTGCTCGAGGAGATCGCCGAGCGGCTGCGCAAGGACGTGGCGGAGCGGGAGGCGGAGCTCACGGCGCTGCTCGCGCGGGAGTGACGCGGGAGTGAGACGTTTCCCGGGAACCGCGCCGGCCGGAGCTTCGGGTAGCGTCGGCACCATGCATTTCGGAGCTGGTGTGCCCACGGTCGGGGTCACGGACCTCAAGGACGGCGACTTCCTGCTGGACGTCCGCGAGGACGACGAGTGGCGGGCGGGTCATGCCCAGGGGGCGCTGCACATCCCCATCAGCGAGTTCGTCGCCCGGTACGGCGAGCTGACCGAGGCGGCGCCGCAGGACGGGCGGATCCACGTGATCTGCCGCTCCGGCGGCCGTTCCGCCCAGGTCGCGATGTACCTGGCCCAGCAGGGCCACGACGCGGTGAACGTGGACGGTGGCATGCAGGTGTGGGCGGCCTCCGGCCGGCCCGTCGTGACCGACGCGGGAGAGCCCGGCCACGTGCTGTGAGACCGGGCCGGGCCCGGCTTTCGTCCGCGGCGCCGGTGCGGTGCCGGGGGTGTGCCCGGCGGCCGGGTCTGAGTACCGTTCCGGTCGGCGCCCGGGAGCGACGCGCGCGGCGGCAGGGTGCCGGCGGCGGCCGGGCGGCCGCTGCGGAGCGAACCGGGGAACGGGGCGGAATGGACGCGTACGACGAGGGCTCGAACGCCCCGGCCGGGCGGGGCGGGCCGGAGGGGAGCGACGCCCCGGACCGGTCCGGGCCCCAGGGCCCGGCGATACCGCGGCCCGCCGGCCCGCACGACGCCCCACGCCCGGCGCCCGGCCGGGCACCCGCATCCGCGCCCGCACCCGAATCCGCGCCCGCACCCGAATCGGCGCCCGCACCCGAATCGGCGCCCGCATCCGCGCCGGCACCAGTACCGGCACCCCGCGCCGAGACACCGCCCGGGCCCGACGTCCGGCCCGGGGACGACCCTCCGCCCGGGCACGGCCTTCCGTCCGCGTCCGGGTACGACGCCACTCGCCCGGCACCCGCGCCGGCACCCGTATCCGCGCCGGCACCGGCATCCGCGCCCTCGCCCGCATCCGCGCCGGCACCAGTACCGGCACCCCGCGCCGAGACACCGCCCGGGCCCGACGTCCGGCCCGGGAATGACCTTCCGCCCGGGCACCACCTCCCGCCCGAGCCCGGCGGGCAGCCGCCCTCCGATCCCGGCGCCCCGTCGGCGCCCGCGGCCGGGGTGGCCGCGCTGCCGCCGGTGTACCAGGGCCTCGCCGCGCTGGCGCTCGCGGTGGTCGCCGTGGCCGTCTGCGTCCACCTGGGCATGGTGTTCCTGCACGTGGCGCCGTCCAACACGGTGACCCGGCAGCACGGCCGGGCCGTGAACGAGTGGGTCTACCCGGAGTTCGAGCAGAACTGGAAGCTGTTCGCGCCCAACCCGCTGCAGCAGAACATCGCCGTCCAGGCGCGCGCGGAGGTCCGCACGGCGGGCGGCGTGATCCGCACCACCGGCTGGTACGACCTGTCCGCGCAGGACGGCCGGGCCATCGACGGCAACCCGCTGCCCAGCCACACCCAGCAGAACGAACTGCGCCGCGCCTTCGACTTCTACGGCGCCACGCACGACGGCGAGAACCGGCCCCTAGGGCTGCGCGGCGCGCTGGCCGAGCACTACCTGCGCCGCATCGTGGTGCTGCGCCTGGACCGCGACCACGCGGCGGGCGGCGCCGGAGTGATCCAGCGCGTCCAGGTCCGCGGCCGTACCACCAATGTGGCCCCGCCCCCGTGGAGCGGGGAGAAGGTCTCGGCGGCGCCCGCCTACCGCGAGCTGCCCTGGTGGGTGGTCCCGGCCGCCGAGGCGGACGGGGGCGTGCGGTGAACCGGCTCGCGCTCCGCGCCCGCGCCGGTGCCGCACGGGTCACCGACGCGGCCCTCGGCCCGCGCCAGACGGCCGTCATACGCATCGGCTTCTCCGCGACCTGGCTGCTGTTCCTGGTGCGCGAGTTCCCCCACCGCCAGGAGCTGTACGGCCCCGACGCCCCGTGGAGCTGGAACCTCGCCGAGCAACTGGTCTCCGACAACGGCGCCTTCACCGCCCTGCTGTGGTTCCGGGGCGGCCTCTGGTTCGAGACCGTGTACGCCCTGGCCGCGCTGTCGGCCCTGCTGCTGTTGCTGGGCTGGCGCACCCGCACGATGTCCGTGCTGTTCATGCTGGGCGTGCTCTCGCTGCAGAACCGCAGCGTGCTGGTGGGCGACGGCGGCGACAACGTCCTGCACCTGATGTCGCTGTACCTGGTCCTCACCCGCTGCGGGCAGGTCTGGTCGCTGGACGCGCGCCGGGCCGGGCGGGCGCGTGCCGCGGGCGCGCCCGGGCGGCGGCCGCCCGACCGCGCGGGGCCCGTGCTGTGGAGCGTGCTCGGGCTGTTCCTGGCCGCGGTGACCGCGGCGGGCCGGATGCGGGGCGAGGCCCTGGTGCCGGCGCTGCTGTGGACGGTGTGGCTCGCCCAGGCGCTGTGGTGGTTCACCGGGCGCCGTGCGGGAGCGGCCCGGGTGCGGCTCCTGCTCGACGTCGTCGCCAACGTCCTGCACAACGCCGCCCTGCTGGTGATCATGGCGGAGGCGTGCCTGATCTACGCGACGGCCGGCTGGTACAAGGTCCAGGGGTCGCGCTGGCAGGACGGCACGGCCGTGTACTACCCGCTCCACCTGGACTACTTCTCTCCCTGGCCGGCGCTCGCCGACCTGATGTCGTCCAACGGCACCCTGTTGTTGATCATCACCTACGGCACGGTGCTCGTGCAGGTCGCCTTCCCGTTCACGCTGTTCAACCGGCGGGTGAAGAACGTCCTGCTGGCGGTGATGATGGCGGAGCACGCCGTGATCGCGGTGGTGCTCGGGCTGCCGTTCTTCTCGCTGGCGATGATCGCGGCCGACGCGGTGTTCCTGCCGACGACGTTCCTGCGGCGCCTCGGTGGATGGGCGGCACGGGCGCGGGCCCGGCTGCCGCGGCGCCCCGGCCGCCCGCGGCGCGAGGGTCCGCCCTTTGGGGATCCGCCGTCCGGGGGCCCGAGCTCCCCCGGGGACGCCGAGAGCGCCCGCGTAGGCTTCCCGGCATGACCGACCCCGTACCCGTCTGGCGCCGGCTCGCCGGGACCGCCGTGCTGCTCGACGGCTTCCACGCGCTCAAGCACGCGGTGCGGTTCGGGGCTCAGGTGCCGGTGGCGGTGACCGCCGACCGGCGGGCGGCGCTCGCCCTCGCCGACGAGCTGGCCCCGGACGTGCGGGAGACGCTGGACGCCCTGCTGGCCGAGGTGCCGAGCGGGACGTACGAGTCGCTGGTGCCGCGGCCGCACCCCACCGCCGTGGCCGCCCTGGCGGTACGGCCCTCCCGCGAGGCGCAGCTGCGGGTGCTCGCGCACACGCCCCGCACGGCGCCCGTGGTCGTCCTGGACCAGCCGCGCAACCTGGGCAACGCCGGTGCGGTGATCCGGCTCGCGGCCGGCTTCGGGGCGACCGGGGTGGTCACCACCGGGACCATGGACCCCTGGCATCCGGCGGTGGTGCGCGGCGGGGCGGGGCTGCACTTCGCGACCGTGGTGGAGCGGCTGGCCGTGGCGGAGCTGCCGCCCGGGCCGGTGTTCGCGCTGGACCCCGGCGGCGAGGACATCCGCGGGCTGGAACTGCCCGACGACGCGGTCCTCGCCTTCGGGTCCGAGCGCAGCGGCCTGAGCGACGCGTTGCGGGCGCGGGCGGACCGTCTGGTGGCCCTGCCGATGCGCCCCCAGGTCTCCAGTTACAACCTCGCCACCAGCGTGGCGATGACGCTGTACCACTGGAGCGCGACCGGGGGCGCGCCCGCGCCCTGAGGGAACCCGGGTGCGGGCTACGCCTCCCGGCGGATCTCCACCACCCGGAAGCGGTTGGCGACGAACGCGCCGTCGCACAGGGCCGCGTTGGCGGCCGGGTTGCCGCCCGAGCCGTGGAAGTCGGAGAAGGCGGCGGTCTGGTTGACGTACACCCCGCCGGTGAGGTTCAGGGAGAGCTGGGCGGCCTCCTCCAGGCACACCTCCCGCACCGCCTGCTCCACCTCGTCGTCGGTGGTGTAGGCGCCCACCGTCATGGCGCCCTTCTCGCGGACCGTGCGGCGCAGCAGTTCCACCGCGTCCGCGGCCGAGTCGACGGCGACGGCGAAGGAGACGGGGCCGAAGCACTCGCTCATGTAGGCGGCCTCGGCGTCCGGCTTGGCGCCGTCCAGCTTCACGATCACCGGGGTGCGCACCACCGCGCCCGGGAAGTCGGGGTTGGTGACCTCGCGGGAGGCGAGGGCGACCTCTCCGAGGCCGGCCGCGGCCTCGAGCCGGGCCTTGACGTCGGGGTTGACGATCGCGCCGAGCAGGGCGTTGGCGCGGGCGTCGTCGCCGAGCAGGCCGTCCACCGCGCGGGCGAGGTCGGCGGCCACCTCGTCGAAGGACTTGGGGCCCTCGTCGGTGCGGATGCCGTCGCGGGGGATCAGCAGGTTCTGCGGGGTGGTGCACATCTGACCGCTGTAGAGGGACAGGGAGAAGGCCAGGTTGGACAGCATCCCCTTGTAGTCGTCCGTGGACTCGACGATCACCGTGTTGACGCCGGCCTTCTCGGTGTAGACCTGCGCCTGGCGGGCGTTGGCCTCCAGCCAGTCGCCGAAGGACGTCGAGCCCGTGTAGTCGATGATCCTGATCTCGGGGCGGGTGGCGAGCGTCTTGGCGAGGCCCTCGCCGGGGGCCTCCGCGGCCAGCGCGACCAGGTTGGGGTCGAAGCCCGCCTCGCCGAGCGCCTCGCGGGCGACGGCGACGGTGAGCGCGAGCGGCAGTACCGCGCGCGGGTGGGGCTTGACCAGGACCGCGTTGCCGGTGGCCAGGGAGGCGAACAGGCCCGGGTAGCCGTTCCACGTCGGGAAGGTGTTGCAGCCGATGACCAGCGCGGTTCCGCGCGGGACCGGGGTGAACTGCTTGGTGAGGACGAGCGGGTCGCGCTTGCCCTGCGGCTTGGTCCACTCCGCGGTGCCGGGCGTGCGCACCTGCTCCGCGTACGCGTACGCCACCGCTTCCAGGCCGCGGTCCTGGGCGTGCGGGCCGCCCGCCTGGAACGCCATCATGAAGGCCTGGCCGGAGGTGTGCATGACCGCGTGCGCGAACTCGTGGGTGCGGTCGCTGATCCGCTTGAGGATCTCCAGGCACACCATGGCGCGCGTCTCGGGGCCGGCGTCGCGCCAGGCGCGCTGTCCGGCCCTCATGGCGGGCAGCAGCACCTCGATGTCCGCGTGCGGGTAGGTCACGCCCAGGTCGATGCCGTAGGGCGAGACCTCGCCGCCGACCCAGTCGTCCGTGCCGGGCTGGCCGAGGTCGAGGCGGGTGCCGAGGAGGGCGTCGAAGGCCGCCTTGCCCGCCGCCGCGTCCAGGCCGCCGTCCTGGCCGTAGGCCTTGGGGTGCTCGGGGTGCGGCGACCAGTACGCACGGGTGCGGATCGCCTCCAGGGCCTGGTCCAGGGTGGGCCGGTGCCTGGCGATCAGCTCGTGCGCGGTCAGTTCGGCGGCCATGCGGGACCAACTCCTCGTCTCAAGAGCTCCACGTCGAGCTCATGACCTGGGCGGAACCATGGGCGGAACCATGGGCAGGGACGGGCGGACAGAGCTAGAGTAACCGAACGATCGGTCGGGACAAGGGGGTCCGCCGCGTCTGTGGAAAACGCCGTGCGGGAGGATCGCGCCCATGACAGCACTCGACCTCAGCAGCCCCGTGGCCGTCGTCGGCACCGGCACCATGGGCCAGGGCATAGCCCAGGTCGCGCTGGTCGCCGGCCATCCCGTGCGCCTGTACGACGCGGTGCCCGGCCGGGCCCGCCAGGCGGCGGACGCGATCGGCGCCCGGCTCGACCGGCTCGTCGAGAAGGACCGGCTCACCGGCGCCGACCGGGACGCGGCCCGGGCCCGGCTGACGCCGGCCGGCAGCCTCGCCGAGCTCGCCGACTGCGCCCTGGTCGTCGAGGCCGTACTGGAGCGCCTCGACGTCAAGCGGGAGCTGCTGACCGAGCTGGAGGGCATCGTCGCCGACGACTGTCTGCTGGCCACCAACACCTCCTCCCTGTCGGTCACCGCCATCGGCGGCGCCCTGCGCCACCCGGGCCGCTTCGTGGGCCTGCACTTCTTCAACCCGGCCCCGCTGATGCCGCTGGTGGAGGTGGTCTCCGGGTTCGCCACCGACGTCACCTCGGCCACGCGCGCGTACGAGACGGCCCGCGCCTGGGGGAAGACCCCGGTGGCCTGCGCGGACACCCCCGGCTTCATCGTCAACCGCATCGCGCGCCCCTTCTACGCCGAGGCCTTCGCCGTCTACGAGGCCCAGGCCGCCGACCCCGCCACCATCGACGCGGTGCTGCGCGAGTGCGGGGGTTTCCGGATGGGCGCCTTCGAGCTGACCGACCTGATCGGGCAGGACGTCAACGAGTCCGTCACCCACTCGGTGTGGCAGTCCTTCTTCCAGGACGTGCGCTTCACGCCGTCGCTGGCGCAGCGGCGCCTGGTCGAGTCGGGCCGGCTCGGCCGCAAGAGCGGGCACGGCTGGTACGACTACGGCGACGGCGCCGAGCGCCCCGAGCCGCACACCGCCGAGCGGGCGCGGCCCCCCGCCCACGTGGTCGCCGAGGGCGACCTGGGACCGGCCTGCGAGCTGCTCGCCCTGATCCGCGAGGCGGGCATCCCGGTCCGTGAGGAGGACGAGGACCACGGCACCCGCCTGGTGCTGCCGAGCGGCGGCCAGCTGGTCCTGGCCGACGGGCAGACCTCCGTGGAGTTCCGCGACGTCGTCTATTTCGACCTCGCCCTCGACTACCGGCGGGCCACCCGGATCGCCCTGTCCGCCTCCCAGGACACCGCGCCGCAGACGCTGGCGGAGGCCACCGGCCTGTTCCAGGCGCTCGGCAAGGAGGTCAGCGTCATCGGCGACGTCCCCGGCATGATCGTCGCGCGCACGGTCGCGCGGATCGTCGACCTGGCGCACGACGCCGTCGCCAAGGGGGTGGCCACCGAGGAGGACATCGACACGGCGATGCGCCTGGGCGTCAACTACCCCCTCGGCCCCTTCGAGTGGAGCCGCCGGCTCGGCCGCACCTGGGCCTACGGCCTCCTGGACGACCTGCATCTGCGTGACCCGTCCGGACGCTACGCGCCGTCGCTCGCGCTGTACCGCCACGCGTACGCCACGGACAAGCGGGAGGGCACCTCATGACCACCGCCAGACGCGACACGTACACCCCCGAGACGCTGCTGTCGGTGGCCGTGCGGGTGTTCAACGAGCGCGGCTACGACGGCACCTCCATGGAGCACCTGTCCAGGGCGGCCGGCATCTCCAAGTCCTCGATCTACCACCACGTCACCGGCAAGGAGGAGCTGCTGCGCCGGGCGGTGAGCCGGGCGCTGGACGGGCTGTTCGCGATCCTCGACGAGGAGCAGGCGCGCACGGGGCGCGCCGTGGAGCGCCTGGAGTACGTCGTGCGGCGCATGGTCGAGGTGCTCATCGCCGAACTGCCGTACGTGACGCTGCTGCTGAGGGTGCGCGGCAACACCGCGACCGAGCGGTGGGCGCTGGAGCGGCGCCGCGAGTTCGACCACCGGGTCGCCGAGCTGCTCAGGTCGGCGGCCGCGGAGGGCGACGTGCGCGGCGACGTGGAGGTGCGCCTGGCCACCCGGCTCGTCTTCGGGATGATCAACTCGATCGTCGAGTGGTACCGGCCGGACGGGCGCGGCATGAGCGAGCGCGAGGTGGCCGAGGCGGTCGGCCGGCTGGTCTTCGGGGGACTGCGCAGGGACGGGTGAGGGCGCGCCGCCGGGATGAGCGCCGCCGGGATGAGCGCGGGCGGGGCGGCCGCCTCGGCCCCGTCCTGTCCCGGTCCCCGTCCCGCTGCCTCGTCGGGACGCCGGTCCGTGGTCCGGAACCTGTGGCTCCGGCGCCGGCCGGGAATCTCAGCCCTGTGCCTCCGGCGCCGGCCGGGATCTTGAGCCCTGTGCCTCCGGCGCCGGCCCGGACTCAGCCCTGGGGCTCCAGGTCCTCCTCCTCGAAGACCAGCAGGGTGCGCGTGCTGAGCACCTCGGGGATCGCCTGGAGCCGGGTCAGCACCAGCTCGCGCAGGGCCCGGTTGTCCGGCGTGTGCACCAGCAGGAGCACGTCGAAGTCGCCGCCGACCAGTGCGATGTGGGAGGCGCCCGGCAGCCGCCTGAGCTGCTCGCGCACCGTGCGCCAGGAGTTCTGCACGATCTTCAGCGTGATGTAGGCGGACGTGCTCTGCCCGGCCCGCTCGTGGTCGACCCGCGCCCCGAAACCGCGGATGACGCCGGCCTCGATGAGGCGGTTGATCCGGGCGTAGGCGTTGGCGCGCGAGACATGGACCCGTTCGGCGACCGACCGTATCGAGGCGCGGCCGTCGGTCTGGAGCATCCGCAGGATGTCCTGGTCGATGGCGTCCAGCGCGCGGGACGTCGGAGCCGCGCCGTCCGGAGTCTCGGCCATTTGTTCAGGTGCCATGTCCCCCCGCCTCTTCGCCGTGGACGTACTGCGCCCATCCCATGCCGCGGAGAACCGTTTGTCCACAGCCTGGGGGCGCCTGTAGCCAAAATGTGCCGACGACCGAACAATCGGTTGGTGAGGCGCCTCACAGTCGACGCGCCTCCCGTAGCCGCTCCCACGAGGAGGTGCCCGTCATGACGGTCATGGAGCAGCGGGGTGCGTACCGGCCATCGCCGCCGCCCGCCTGGCAGCCCCGAACCGACCCCGCGCCGCTGCTGCCGGACGCGGAGCCCCACCGGATCCTGGGGACCCCGGCCGCCGCGAAGGCCGACCCGGAGCTGCTGCGCCGTCTGTACCGGCACCTGGTGCTCGGCCGCCGCTACAACGCGCAGGCCACCGCCCTCACCAAGCAGGGCCGCCTCGCCGTCTACCCGTCCAGCACCGGCCAGGAGGCCTGCGAGGTCGCCGCGGCGCTGGCCCTGGAGGAGCGCGACTGGCTGTTCCCCAGCTACCGCGACACCCTCGCCGTCGTGGCCCGCAGCGTGGACCCCGTCGAGGCCCTCACGCTGCTGCGCGGCGACTGGCACACCGGCTACGACCCCTACGAGCACCGGGTGGCCCCCCTGTCCACCCCGCTGGCCACGCAGCTGCCGCACGCCGTGGGCCTCGCCCACGCCGCCCGCCTCAAGGGCGACGACGTGGTGGCGCTCGCCATGGTCGGCGACGGCGGCACCAGCGAGGGCGACTTCCACGAGGCGCTGAACTTCGCCGCCGTCTGGCAGGCGCCCGTCGTCTTTCTGGTGCAGAACAACGGCTTCGCCATCTCCGTCCCGCTGGCCAAGCAGACCGCCGCCCCCTCACTGGCCCACAAGGCCGTCGGGTACGGCATACCGGGCCGGCTGGTCGACGGCAACGACGCCGCCGCGGTCCACGAGGTGCTCACCGAGGCCGTGGAGCGGGCGCGCGCGGGCGGCGGCCCGACCCTCGTGGAGGCGATCACCTACCGCGTCGACGCGCACACCAACGCCGACGACGCCACCCGCTACCGCGGCGACGCCGAGGTCGAGGCCTGGCGCGAGCACGACCCGATCCTGCTCCTGGAGCGGGAGCTCACCGGGCGCGGCCTGCTCGACGAGGACGCGGCCGCCTCCGCCCGCGAGGAGGCCGAGACCATGGCGGCACGGCTGCGCGAGCGCATGAACCAGGACCCGCAGCTCGACCCGGCCGACCTGTTCGCGCACGTCTACGCCGAGCCCACGCCCCAACTGCGCGAGCAGCAGGCCCTGCTGGAGGCCGAGCTCGCGGCCGAGCACGAGTCGGAGGGTGCGGCCCGATGACCACCGTCGCGCTCAAGCCGGCCACCATGGCCCAGGCCCTCACGCGCGCGCTGCGCGACGCGATGGCCGCCGACCCCGCCGTGCACGTCATGGGCGAGGACGTCGGCACCCTCGGCGGTGTCTTCCGCATCACCGACGGCCTCGCCAAGGAGTTCGGCGAGGACCGCTGCACCGACACACCGCTGGCCGAGGCCGGCATCCTCGGCACCGCGGTCGGCATGGCCATGTACGGCCTGCGCCCGGTGGTGGAGATGCAGTTCGACGCCTTCGCCTACCCGGCGTTCGAGCAACTCGCCAGCCACGTCGCCAAGATGCGCAACCGCACCCGCGGGAAGATGCCGCTGCCGATCACCATCCGCGTGCCCTACGGCGGTGGCATCGGCGGCGTCGAGCACCACAGCGACTCCTCCGAGGCGTACTACATGGCGACTCCGGGGCTCCATGTCGTCACGCCCGCCACGGTCGCCGACGCCTACGGGCTGCTGCGGGCCGCCATCGCCTCCGACGACCCGGTGATCTTCCTCGAGCCCAAGCGGCTGTACTGGTCCAAGGACGCCTGGAACCCGGACGACCCGCAGGCCGTGGAGCCGATCGGCCGCGCCGTGGTGCGGCGCACCGGCGGCAGCGCGACGCTGATCACCTACGGACCGTCGGTGCCCGTCTGCCTGGAGGCCGCCGAGGCGGCCCGCGCCGAGGGCTGGGACCTGGAGGTCGTCGACCTGCGTTCGCTGGTGCCCTTCGACGACGAGACGGTGTGCGCGTCGGTGCGGCGCACCGGGCGCGCGGTCGTGGTGCACGAGTCGGGCGGCTTCGGCGGTCCGGGCGGGGAGATCGCCGCCCGTGTCACCGAGCGCTGCTTCCACCATCTGGAGGCACCGGTGCTGCGCGTGGCCGGGTTCGACCTGCCGTATCCGCCCCCGATGCTGGAGCGGCACCACCTGCCCGGCGTCGACCGGATCCTGGACGCCGTGGCGCGTCTGCAGTGGGAGGCCGAGAGCTGATGGCGCAGGTGCTGGAGTTCAAGCTGCCCGACCTCGGGGAGGGGCTCACCGAGGCGGAGATCGTCCGCTGGCTGGTCGAGGTGGGCGACGTCGTGGCCGTCGACCAGCCGGTGGTGGAGGTCGAGACGGCCAAGGCGATGGTCGAGGTGCCCTGCCCCTACGGCGGTGTGGTGACCGCCCGCTACGGCGAGGAGGGCACGGAACTGCCCGTCGGCGCCCCGCTGCTGACGGTCGCGGTCGGCGAACCGGCCGGCGGCGCCGGCGAGTCCGAGGGCTCCGGCAACGTCCTGGTCGGCTACGGCACCGGGGCGCCCCCGGCCCGGCGCCGCAGGGTCCGCCCGGCCCCGGCACCCGCCGCGCGGCCCGCGCACGGGACGCCGGCACCCGGGCCCGCGCCCGTGAACGGATCCTCGGGCACCCAGGCCGCCGCGGCGCCGCGGACCGGGCCCGAGCGGCGCCCGGCCGGACGCGACGAGCACGCCGCCGGGCCCGTCCCGGTGATCTCGCCGCTGGTGCGCCGGCTCGCCCGGCAGAACGGCCTGGACCTGCGGCAGCTGTCCGGCTCCGGACCCGACGGGCTGATCCTGCGCGCGGACGTCGAGGAGGCGCTCCGCACCGGAGCGGCGGGCGGCGCGGCCACGCGCACGCCGCAGCCGGCCTCCGCCACGGCCACGCCCGCCACGCCCGCCGCGCCCGCGCCGTCCGGCGCCGGGGTCCGCGGGGCGCGGCCGGAGGCGTCCGGCACCCGTGTCCCCCTCAAGGGCGTTCGGGGGGCCGTCGCGGACAAGCTGTCCCGCAGCCGCCGCGAGATACCGGACGCGACCTGCTGGGTGGACGCCGACGCCACGGAGCTGATGCGGGCGCGTGCCGCCATGAACGCGGCCGGGGGACCGAAGATCTCCCTGCTCGCGCTCCTCGCCCGGATCTGCACGGCCGCGCTCGCCCGCTACCCCGAGCTCAACTCGACCGTCGACACCGAGGCCAGGGAGGTCGTCCGGCTCGACCAGGTCCACCTGGGCTTCGCCGCGCAGACCGAGCGCGGGCTCGTCGTCCCGGTCGTACGGGACGCGCACGCGCGGGACGCGCAGTCGCTGACCGCCGAGTTCGCCCGGCTGACCGAGGCGGCCCGGGCGGGCACCCTCACCCCCGGGGAACTCACCGGCGGGACGTTCACGCTGAACAACTACGGGGTGTTCGGCGTCGACGGCTCCACCCCGATCATCAACCACCCCGAGGCGGCCATGCTCGGCGTCGGGCGCATCGTCCCCAAGCCGTGGGTGCACGAGGGCGAGCTGGCGGTGCGCCAGGTCGTGCAGCTCTCGCTCACCTTCGACCACCGGGTGTGCGACGGCGGCACGGCCGGAGGTTTCCTGCGGTATGTGGCGGACTGCGTGGAACAGCCGGCGGTGCTGCTGCGCACGCTGTGACGCCAGGCCCCGCCCTCGTTGCTCCGGCGCCGAGGGCGGGACGCATACTCGGGGGGTGACCTCCTTCGAGCCACCCGGCGCACCGGCCCGTGGCGACGCGCGGGACTACGACGCCGTCGTCCTGGCCGGCGGCGCCGCGCGGCGGCTCGGCGGCGCGGACAAGCCCGGCACCCGGGTCGGCGGCCGCGCCCTGATCGACCGTGTGCTCGCCGCCTGCGCCGACGCCCGGACCACGGTCGTCGTGGCCGATCCCCGGCCGACCGCGCGCCCGGTGCTGTGGGCGCGCGAGGACCCGCCCGGCGGCGGCCCGCTGGCCGCCCTGGAGGCCGGGCTGCGCCGCACCACGGCGGAGTACGTCGTGGTGCTCTCCGCCGACCTGCCCTTCCTCCGGCCGGCCACGGTGCGGCGGCTGCTGACCGCCCTGCGCACCGGCCCGGCCGACGGCGCGCTGCTCACCGACGCCGACGGCCGCGACCAGCCGCTGGTGGCGGCCTACCGCGCCCGCGCGCTGCGCCGCGGCCTCGCCGCCCTCGCCCCGGCCGCGCTCCCGGGAGGCCACCAGCCCCCGGAGGGCCACCAGTCCCCGAAGGGCCACCAGTCGCCGGAGGGCTCCGCGCCCCCGTCCGGCTCCGGCTCCCCGTCCCCGGAGGGCTCCGCGCCCCCGGACGGTTCCGCGCCGCCGGAGGGTTCCGCGCTCCCGGACGGCCCGGGGGCGGGCGCGGCCCTCGCCGGGCTGCCGTTGCGCCGGCTCACCGCCGCACTCGACCTCATCCGCGTCCCCGACCACGTCGCGTCGTTCGACTGCGACACCTGGGACGACATCGCCACCGCCAGGGCACGCATCAGGGAGCATGGGCACGTGTTGGACGAATGGATCTCCGCAGTCAAGGCCGAGCTGGGCATCGACCTGGACGTCGACACCGGCGTCCTGCTCGACCTCGCCCGCGACGCCGCCCACGGTGTGGCCCGGCCCGCGGCGCCCCTGACCACGTTTCTCGTCGGCTACGCCGCGGCCCGGGCCGGGGCGGGCCCCGAAGCGGTCGCCGAGGCCGCCCGCAAGGCCGCCGCCCTCGCGCTGCGCTGGGCGGACGAGGACGGCACCGGCGACAAGCCCGACGTGGCCCCCGGCGCCACCCCCGACGCCCGTCCGGACGCGGGATGACCGCCCGCGGAGGGCGGACCGGCGAGGCCGTCGACGACCTCGAGGACCTCGACGTCGAGGAGGCGCTCGCCCTCGTGAAGGAAGCCCACGGCGACACCGGCGGCGAACGCGGCTCCGGTCCGGCCCGCGGCAGCGGTCCCGCGCCCGAGTCCGCCGCCGGCGCCCACGCCCACGCCCCGCACACCGCGCACTCCGGGCACCGTCCGGACGCCGGTCACCGGGCCACGCCCTGGCCGCAGGCACGGTGGACCGCGGCCCGCGCCGTCCGGGCCGGCGCCCGCCGCCCGCCCCTGTCGGTCCCCCTGGACGCCGCCCTGGGCCTCGTCCTGGCCGCCCCCCTCGGCGCGCTCACCGACCTGCCCTCGTTCGACACCTCCGCGATGGACGGCTGGGCGGTGTCCGGCCCCGGCCCCTGGGACGTACGCGACGAGGGCGCGCTGGCCGGTCACGCGCTGCCGGACCCGCTGACCGACGGCGAGGCGGTCCGCATCGCCACCGGGGCCCGTGTCCCGCTGGACACCACGGCGGTGCTGCGCAGCGAGTACGGCCGCACGGACGCCAAGGGCCGGCTGCACCCCACCCGGGAGGTGCAGCACGGTCAGGACATCCGCCCCCGTGGGCAGGAGTGCCGCAGCGGGGACCAGTTGCTGCCCGCGGGCACCCTGGTCACCCCGGCCGTGCTCGGCCTGGCCGCGGCGGCGGGCTACGACACCCTGACCGCCGTGCCCCGGCCCCGCGTCGACGTCCTCGTGCTCGGCGACGAACTGCTCACCCGGGGACTGCCGCAGGACGGCCGGATCCGGGACGCGCTCGGCCCCATGCTGCCGCCCTGGCTGCGGGCGCTGGGCGCCGAGGTCACCGCCGTCCGGGCGGTCGGGGACGACGCCGAGGCCCTGTACCGGGCGGTCACCGCGTCCGGGGCCGATCTGGTCGTGACCACCGGGGGCACCGCGGCCGGCCCCGTCGACCACGTCCACCCCACCCTGCGCCGCATCGGCGCGGAACTGCTGGTGGACGGCGTGCAGGTGCGCCCCGGCCACCCGATGCTGCTGGCCCGCCTCGCGGAGGACCGGCACCTCGTCGGCCTGCCCGGCAACCCGCTCGCGGCCGTCTCCGGCCTGCTCACGCTGGCCGAGCCGCTGCTGCGCACCCTCGCCGCGCGTCCGGCCCCCGAGCCGTACACGCTGCCGCTGAAGGACGCGGTGCACGGCCATCCGTACGACACCCGGCTGGTGCCGGTGGTGCTGCGCGGCGACCACGCGGTTCCGCTGCACTACAACGGTCCCGCCATGCTGCGCGGGGTGGCCGCGGCCGACGCCCTCGCCGTCGTACCGCCCGGTGGCGCCCGGCAGGGGCAGGAGACGGAGCTGCTCGACCTGCCCTGGGCGGCCGCGGGCATCGGAGTGTGTTTCACGTGAAACTTCCGGGCCATGACGCGATCGCCCGCCAGGCGGACGAACATCTCGTGACCCACCGGGTGGAACTCCCGAAGAAGGTGGTGGAGCGCCCGCTGCGCCAGGTCGGCAAGCGGCTGGCCATGGCGCTGCTGGTGCTGCTCGTGACCATCTTCGTCGTCTACGCCGACCGCGGCGGCTACCACGACAACGCCGACGGCTCCGTCGACCTCCTGGACGCTGCGTACTACGCCACGGTGACGCTCTCCACCACCGGGTACGGCGACATCACCCCCGTGAGCGAGAGCGCCCGGCTCACCAACATCCTCGTCATCACACCCCTGCGCGTGCTGTTCCTGATCATCCTCGTCGGCACCACCCTCGAGGTCCTCACCGAGCGCACCCGTGAGGAGTGGCGCCTCAACCGCTGGAGGTCCACCTTGCGCGACCACACCGTCGTCGTCGGCTTCGGCACGAAGGGGAGGTCGGCGATCCAGACCGTCTGCGCGACGGGGCTGAAGAAGGAGCAGGTCGTCGTGGTCGACCCCAGCGCCAAGGTGGTCGAGGCGGCCACGGCGGACGGCTATGCGGGAGTGATCGGGGACGCGACGCGCAGCGAGGTCCTGAAGCGGGCCGAGGTGCACCGGGCCCGGCAGATCATCGTCGCCACCCAGCGGGACGACACGGCCGTGCTGGTGACGCTGACGGCCCGGCAGCTCAACCGCGCGGCGAAGATCGTGGCGGCGGTGCGTGAGGAGGAGAACGCACCGCTGCTGCGGCAGTCGGGGGCGGACGCCGTGATCACCAGCGCCAGCGCCGCGGGCCGGCTGCTCGGGCTGTCCGTGCTCAGCCCGGCCGCCGGCATGGTCATGGAGGACCTCATCCAGCAGGGCAGCGGCCTGGACCTGGTGGAGCGGCCCGTCATAAAGGCCGAGGTGGGCAAGGGCCCGCGGGAGGTGGACGACCTCGTGGTGAGTGTCGTACGGGGCCACCGGGTGCTCGGGTTCGACGATCCCGCGGTCGGCACCCTGCAGTTGACGGACCGTGTGATCACCATCGTCCGTGCCACGCCGGCCCGGCGGGTCACCCCGGACATCCGGCCGATGTCACCGGACTGACCGTGCCGTGCCCCGCGGCGGGGCGGCGGGCGAGGAGTAGCGTCGGCGCCATGCATGCGATCACGATTCCCGAACCCGGCGGGCCCGAGGCGTTGGTGTGGGCCGAGGTGCCGGACCCGGTGCCCGGCGAGGGCGAGGTCCTGGTCGAGGTGGTGGCCAGTGCCGTCAACCGCGCCGACATCCTCCAGCGGCAGGGCTTCTACGACCCGCCCCGCGGCGCCTCCCGGTACCCCGGCCTCGAGTGCTCCGGGCGGGTCGCCGCGCTCGGCTCCGGTGTGTCCGGCTGGGCGGTGGGCGACGAGGTCTGCGCCCTGCTCGCCGGCGGGGGTTACGCCGAGAAGGTCGTCGTCCCGGCCGGGCAGCTGCTGCCGGTGCCGGAGGGGGTGGACGTGAAGCACGCCGCCGCCCTGCCGGAGGTGGTGTGCACGGTCTGGTCCAACGTCTTCATGGTCGCCCATCTCAGGCCGGGTGAGACGCTGCTCGTGCACGGCGGCTCCAGCGGTATCGGGACCATGGCGATCCAGCTCGCCAAGGCGGTCGGCGCCAAGGTCGCCGTCACGGCCGGCACCAAGGAGAAGCTCGACCACTGCGCGGAGCTGGGCGCCGACGTCCTGATCAACTATCGCGAGCAGGACTTCGTGGAGGAGGTCCGGCGGGCCACGGACGGCGCCGGCGCCGACGTCGTCCTCGACAACATGGGCGCCAAGTACCTGGACCGCAACGTCGAGGCCCTCGCCGTCAACGGCCGGCTGGCGATCATCGGCTTGCAGGGCGGGGTGAAGGGCGAGCTGAACATCGGAACCCTGCTGAGGAAGCAGGCCGCGATCACCGCGACCTCGCTGCGGGCCCGGCCGCTGAGCGAGAAGGCGGCCATCGTCGCGGCCGTACGGGAGCATGTCTGGCCGCTGTTCGACGGCGGGTACGTCCGTCCGGTCGTCGACCGGGAAGTGCCGATGAACGACGCCGCGACCGCCCACCGGATCGTGGAGGAGAGCGGCCACATCGGCAAGGTGCTGCTGGTCGTGCCGTGAGCGGGGGTGCAGGTACGGGGTGCGCTGGGTACAGGGTGCGGAGTGACGGCTGAGGGGGCGGCCCGGGCGGGCGCCGGGCTCAGCTCCTGCGCACCCTGAGGGCGAGGAACGCCAGCCCCAGGCCGAGCCCGATCAGCACCAGTCCGCTGCCGAGCGGCAGGATGCGCAGCACGCGCCCGGTGGCCGGTTCGGCCTGCGCGGCCGGCCCGGGGGTGGTCCCGTCGGCGGGCGTGGACGGCACCGGAACGGCCTCGTCCGCCGCCTGGGTGGCGGCCGTCGCCTCCGGCACGGCGCTTCCGTCGCCCGCGTCCCCGCCCCGGTCGTGCCCGCCCCGGTCGCCCCGGCCCCGCCGCCCGGCCCCGCCGTCGTCCTCGGCGTCCGCCTCCGGGTCCTGCGACCGCCCGGGACGCTGCCGCCCCTCGCCCGCCAGGCTGCCGGCCCGCGAGGCGTCCTCGGCGGGCGCGGACGCCGAGGAGGCCGAGGAGCGGGCGGCGGGGACGGCGGGGACGGCGGGGCCGGACGGGGAGGGGCGGGACCCCGACGAGGAGTGCGCGGCGGAAGGCGCGGGCAGCGGCGAGCGC
The DNA here is from genome assembly GCF_044903565.1 of Streptomyces sp. NPDC004065. Taxonomy (NCBI): domain Bacteria; kingdom Bacillati; phylum Actinomycetota; class Actinomycetes; order Kitasatosporales; family Streptomycetaceae; genus Streptomyces; species Streptomyces sp. NPDC004065. The sequence goes on from NZ_JBJDQT010000013.1 coordinate 71,804, forward strand.
GAGACGGGGGCGGAGGAGGCGGTGGCCGGACGCGATCCGGACCCCGGTGGCTGCCCGGGCCCGGACCCCGCACCGCGGGAGGCGGTGGCGCTCCCGGACGCGGCCGGCCCGCTCGCGGTGCCGTGCGGCGCGGCGGGCGAAGGCGGCCCGGACGCGGTGCCGGGTGCCGGGGTGCCGTGGGGCGGGACCGGGCCGTACCCGGGCGGACCGCCGTGGAGCCGGACCGGGCCGTACCCCGGCGGGGTGCCGTGTAACCGCGCCGCGCCGTACGCCTCGGCGGCGCCGTGGGCCGTGGCGGTGCCGCACGGCAGGGCGAGCGCGCCCAGGGCGACGGCCAGCAGTTCCGTCGCGCGCAGGGCGACGCGCAGCGTTGGAGTCACGACGGGGACCCCCTCACGGTGCCCGGTCAGCGGATCAGTGGAACCACACTCACATCACCGGACCGATCCGGCATTCCGGGTTCGCCCACCGGGCCCAACCCGCCGCACGATCCGGTCACGCCGGCCCACCACCGGCAGCCGGCGCTCCTCGCGCGGGCCCCCACCGGCCCGGCAAGCGGCCCGGCGGGACGGCGGAGCGGCCCGGCAAGGTGGCGGAACGTCCCGCGCGGGGGGCACCCCGGAGGCCGGACGCACGGGTGCGGGACAATGGCGGCATGGAGATGCCGAGGAACGAACGGTCGCCGGAGAATCCGCAGATCCTGGTCGTGGGACAGGACGGCTTGGCGCTGGGCACCGGCGGCGGTGGTGGTGGTGGGGACGACGACGCCCGAGAGACCCCGGTGACGGAGCAGGTGGAGCAGCCCGCGAAGGTCATGCGCATCGGCAGCATGATCAAGCAGCTGCTGGAGGAGGTGCGCGCCGCTCCGCTGGACGATGCCAGCCGGGCCCGGCTGAAGGAGATCCACGCGAGCTCGGTCAAGGAGCTCGAGGACGGTCTGGCGCCGGAGCTCGTGGAGGAACTGGAGCGGCTCTCCCTGCCCTTCACGGACGAGGGAACCCCGAGCGACGCGGAACTGCGGATCGCCCAGGCTCAGCTGGTGGGCTGGCTGGAAGGCCTCTTCCACGGCATCCAGACCACCCTGTTCGCCCAGCAGATGGCCGCCCGCGCCCAGTTGGAGCAGATGCGCCGCGCGCTGCCGTCGGGCATCGGCCACGAGGGCGGTGACGACCCGCGTACGGGTGGCCGCTCGGGCGGCCCGTACCTGTAGGCCTTCCGGGCCTTCCCGGCCGCGTGCCCGTGCGTCGCGCGCCCGCGGGACCCACGCCCGCGGGCCGCGCGTCCGCGCGCGCCCCGCCGGCCGGCGCGACGGCGGGCTGCCAGTCAGGGCAACGGCGGGTTGCCGATCAGAGCAACAGCGGGTTGCCGCGTAGGGCAACGGCGGGTTGCCGATCAGGACGACGGCGGGTTGCCGATCAGGACGACGGCGGGTTGCCGGTGGAGACGCTGAGCTCGATCTCGGGCATGTTCCTGGGGTCGACGTCCGTGCCCGCCGAGGGGAACTGGTCCATGACCGCGCCCTGGCCGTAGGTGTTCTCGTCCTCGTACTTGATCTTCATGCGCCAGCCGGCCGCCTGGAAGCACTCCTTGACCGACCCGATGTACTTGAACTGGAAGTCCGGCACGCGGATCTTGTCGGGGTCGTTGTACGACTCCTGAGGCTCGGAGCACTCCGTCTTCTCGATCGTCTTCGACGTGTCCGGCCCGCGGTGACCCGGCACCGCCGAGGTCGAGGCGCGGGCGGTGCCGCCACCGCCCTTGGCGCCGTCGTCGCTGCCGCCCGAGTTCAGCACCAGCCCGGTGATCAGGCCGGCGATCGAGATGACGGCCACGGCGACCGAGCCGATGACCACCGGCCTGCTGCTCCGCCCGCCGCCCGCCCGGCCGCCCGCCGGGGGCGTGTGCTGGGGCGAGACGGTGTACGGCGGCGGGGTCGAGGCCTGCTGCTGGGCGTACGGCGACGGACCGGGCGTCGGGTAACCGGACTGCTGCGGATAGCCGTAGGCCGGAGAGGGCGCCGGGGGGCCGACGGGGCCGGCGCCGCTGTACGGGTTCGGGGTCGCCGGGGCCGGCTGGTACGGCGTCTGCACGCTGCCCGACGGGCCCGGGGCCGCGTCCACCGGCGGGAACACCGCGGAGCCGACGCCCGCGCCGCTGGGCGTGTGGGCGCCGGGGACGATGCTCGGCGGTGCGGGCTGGAAGGAGGCCGCGACCCGCAGGCACTCGTCGCGCATCGTCTCGGCGCTCGGGAAGCGCTCGTTCGGATTCTTCTTCAGTGCCCGGGCGACCAGCGCGTCCACCGCGGGGGGCAGCGAGCGGTTGACCGAGGAGGGTGCGACCGGCTCCTCCTGCACATGCGCGTACGCGATGGCCAGCGGCGAGTCGGCGTCGAACGGGAGCCGCCCGGTGACGAGCTGGAACAGCATGATGCCGACCGAGTACAGGTCCGAGCGGGCGTCCACGCCCCGGCCGAGGGCCTGTTCGGGGGAGAGGTACTGCGGGGTGCCGACGACCATGCCGGTCTGCGTCATGGAGGTGACGCCCGACTGCATGGCACGGGCGATGCCGAAGTCCATCACCTTGACCACGCCACGCTTGGTGATCATCACGTTGCCCGGCTTGATGTCCCGGTGCACCAGGCCCATCTCGTGGCTGATCTCCAGCGCGGCGAGCACGTCGGCGGCGACCTTCAGGGCCTTGTCGGCGGGCATCGCGCCCTGGCGCCGCACGTCCTCCTCGAGCACCGAGCCCAGCGGCCGGCCCTCGATGTACTCCATGACGATGTACGGCGTCGTCATGCCGTCCAGATCGTCCTCGCCGGTGTCGAACACCGAGACGATGTTGGTGTGCGTGAGCTTCGCCACTGCCTGGGCCTCGCGGCGGAAGCGCTCGCGGAAGGCCTGCTCCCGGCCGAGTTCGGTGTGCAGCGTCTTGATCGCGACCTGACGGTCGAGCACGGAGTCGTAGGCGAGGTGCACCGAGGCCATGCCGCCCTCGCCGAGCAAGTCGCGCAGCTGGTAGCGGCCGCCGGCCAGCGCCCGCCCCGCGAACCGGCCCTGTGCGCCGTCCTGGCTCATGTTCTGCGTCCCCCATAGGCGCGGTGGCAGCGGCTGTCCCATCTCCCGCGACGCTCCCGCGATCGACTGTGCCGGCTGTTCCGTCGGCCGGTTCCGTGACCGGATTCCGGTGATCGAACGTGGTATTCCCGGCCAAGTCTGCCCCAGGGCACCGACACGTCAAGCTCGGTGCCCGTTCCGTGACCGTACGCGAAAGAAGCGTCGCGGAAGCGTTACAGCGGGCGTACGGCCGGTACACACGATTTGCACCCCGGTACCCGCACGAGGTTTGATGACCGGTCCGTCTCGAACCGGTCCCCGCAAGCATCCTGGACCGGCGGCCCCCGCTGAGCCTGTAGCGTGGCCGACGGAGACCGTGACAACACCGCGCGCACCGCGGGCAGAAACGACGGCGAGGACCGATGGCACAGACGCAGCGCGCCCAGGGCCCGTCCGACCCAGACGCGACTGGCGGCGGCATGTCGGACGCGCCCGAGGCATGGGGCAACGCAGGGCTGGTCGGCGACGGCCGGTACCGGCTGACGCGCAGGCTCGGCCGGGGCGGGATGGCCGAGGTGTTCGCCGCCGAGGACGTACGCCTCGGGCGCACCGTCGCGGTCAAGCTGCTGCGCGCGGACCTGGCCGAGGACCCCGTCTCCAAGGCCCGCTTCACGCGCGAGGCGCAGTCCGTGGCCGGGCTCAACCACCACGCCATCGTCGCGGTGTACGACTCCGGCGAGGACCTCGTGGGCGGCCAGTCGGTGCCGTACATCGTGATGGAGCTGGTCGAGGGCCGCACCATCCGCGATCTGCTGCTCAACGCCGAGGCGCCCGGGCCCGAGCAGGCGCTGATCATCGTCTCCGGCGTCCTGGAGGCGCTGGCCTACTCGCACCAGCACGGCATCGTGCACCGCGACATCAAGCCCGCCAACGTCATCATCACCGACAACGGCGCGGTGAAGGTGATGGACTTCGGCATCGCCCGCGCCCTGCACGGGGCGTCCACCACGATGACGCAGACCGGTATGGTCATGGGCACCCCGCAGTACCTCTCCCCGGAGCAGGCCCTCGGCAAGGCCGTCGACCACCGCTCCGACCTGTACGCGACGGGCTGCCTGCTGTACGAACTCCTCGCGCTGCGGCCCCCCTTCACCGGTGAGACGCCGCTGTCGGTGGTCTACCAGCACGTCCAGGACATCCCGGTGCCGCCGTCGCAGGTGTCGGACGGCGGCTGCCCGCCCGAGCTGGACGGTCTGGTGATGCGCTCCCTCGCCAAGGAGCCCGACGACCGCTTCCAGACCGCCGAGGAGATGCGCGGCCTGGTCCAGTACGCCCTGCAGATGCTCTACGACCAGGGCGGGCACACCGGGACCTGGAACACCGGCCCGGTGGAGGTGCACGAGGGCCGGCACACCCCGGCGGGGGGCCTCGCCGGCACGACGGTGATGCCGCACCCGGGCGACCCGGGTCCCGGCACCACCCAGATCCCCGCGCCGATCCTGCCCGGCGGTTACGGCAACCGCGACGACGGCGGCTTCGAGGGGCACGGCAACCGGGGCAGCGGCCGCGGCAAGCTGTGGATTCTCGCCGTGCTCGCGGTGATCGCCGTCGCGGCGGGTGTGGCGCTGGCCCTGCAGAAGGCCGGCGACACCGGCGGCGGGGGCGGCGGCACGGACACCACCAAGTCGCCGTCGATCAGCCAGTCCACCGAGAACCGGGAGCCCAGCGCGGAGCCGAGCGACACGGTCACCAGCGGGCCGCCGGACACGCAGACCGGCCCGGGTACCGATTCCGGCGGCTCCGGCTGGAACGACACCCCGTCCTACCGGCCGTCGTACTCGGTGTCCCAGTCGGCGCCGGAGCAGTCGCCCGAGCAGCCCTCGGCCCCGCCGAGCTCCAAGCCGCAGGAGACGCCGTCGACCCCGGTCACCCCGCCCTCGAACCCGCCCTCGACGGACACCAGCGGCGGTGACACCACCGGCGCGGACGCGGGCCCCCTCGGCAACGGCTGACCGGCACTTCACCCACGCGGCCCCGGCCCGTCCCCAGCGCTCCCCCGCGGAGCCCCTGGGGACGGGCCGCGCGACGTTGTGGGGGGACGTGACGGCGCCCCCACCGGGGCCCACGCGCGCGTGCGTCCCCCCGCCAAAGCCGCTCGCTGCACGCGCGAGGCCGCCCGCGCCGTCGGGCGCCGCCCCCGGTCACCCCGTGAACGCCCCGCACACCGCGTCGTACTCGCGGCTCCACCACACCACGAGCGCCGAGGCGGCCGGGAACTGCGGGTCCGCGCGGGTGTCGCCGCGCTCGTAGTGCCAGCGCAGCATCCAGAAGTCGTTCAGCCGCTCCCACCACACCCGGTGCACGGCCGCGGCCAGCTCCGCCGGGGCCACGCCGGCCGCGCGCCGGTAGGCCCGCGCGTAGGCCCTGACCTTGGGCAGGTCCAGGGTGCCGGTGGGCCGGACGAAGAAGATCGCGGCGGCCCGCACGGCCTCCTCCGCGCGCGGCTGCACCCCGAGCCGGTCCCAGTCGACGATCGCGGCGGGCGCGTCCCCCTGGTACAGCAGGTTGAAGGGGTGGAAGTCGCCGTGCACCCAGCCCACGGGCCCGCCGGGCGGCGGCCTGCGGCCCGCGTGCTGCTCCAGCAGGGCCCGGCGCTCCAGCAGCCGGTGGCGGGCCAGTTCGTCGAAGGCGTCCGCGGGGCGGTGGCGGCGGACCTGGGCGAGCAGGTCGTCGATGAGCGCGAAGGTGTCGGCGGGGTCGGCGCTCTTCACCGGGTGCGGGCTCGTGGCCGGGCGGGTGCGCCCCTTGGGCGGCATCACCCGCTCCAGGCCCGCGTGCACGGCGCCGAGCAGCGCCCCGAGGCGGGCGCACTGGCCCGTGGTGAGCTGGCCGCCGTGCCGGTGCCCGCCGTCGATCCAGGGGTGCAGGGCGTAGGCGTGCCCGCCGACCACGGCGACCGTACGGCCGTCGCGCCCGGCGAGGGCCGGCGCCACCGGGACGCCCAGGTCGGCCAGCCGCTGGGTGGCGCGGTGGCGCCGGGCGATCGCCGCGGGGTCGGCGGTGTCGGGGTCGAAGTGGTGCTTGAGGAAGTACCGGCCGCGGGTCGTGCACAGCCGGTACCCCCGGTTGAGCAGACCCTGGTCGACGGGCTCGCAGGTGAGGGCGGAACCGGCCGCGTACTGGCGCAGCAAGGCGCTCAGCGGGGGCGCGTGGGATGCAGGGGGTGGTACACAAGACCGCGGCACGCGCCAGATGGTAGGGCACACGGAAGGGGCCGTGAGCTGCGGCTTGTCACACACAGTCGCCGTTGATCGCTTTCGGTCACATCGTGTCGTACGCCGTTCGGCCACCCGCACGCCCCCTACCCGCCTCCGCCGGAACCCCGCCGGAACCCCGCCGGAACCCCGCCGGAACCCCGGTGGAACCCCCCTGGAGCCCCGGCGGCGCGGCGCCGTCCCCCACAGGGAGCAGCCCCGGACGGCCTCAGGGCCCCGTTCGGCTCTTCCCGTGGCCGGAATCACGGGATAACGTGCCGGTGTTCCGGCCCCCTGCGAGGCTGTGACCAGCGGCTGCCCCGAATACCGGCGAAATACTTGGACGTCCAAGCGGAAAATACTTGGAAATCCAAGGAAAAACGCAGGTCAGGAGGGGTTTCACAGAAATGTGGAGCACTGGGTAACGTGACTGTTGCAGGGCGCTCGCCGGGGCACCTGTCACGCCTGTTCCCGGCCGAGTGGCACCCACCCCGTGCCCGGTGGTCGGGCAGGTGAGCCTCCCCCCGGCTCCCGCGAGCGGGGGGGACCCCCAGGCCCGCCGGCAACCCCGGGGGCCGGACCGACGGAGGAGCACACGTGACCGTGGAGAGCACTGCCGCGCGCACACCGCGACGCAGCGCCGGGAGCAAGGCCGGGTCGACCGGTACCAAATCCGCCGGCACCACCGGCACCAGGAGCCGCGGCGCCGCCAAGGGCGCGGACCCCGATCTCGTACAGCTGCTGACGCCCGAGGGCAAGCGCGTCAAGAACGCCGCGTACGACAAGTACGTCGCCGGCGTCACCCCCGATGAGCTCCGCGGCCTCTACCGCGACATGGTGCTCACCCGCCGCTTCGACGCCGAGGCCACCGCCCTGCAGCGCCAGGGCGAGCTGGGCCTGTGGGCCTCGCTGCTGGGCCAGGAGGCCGCCCAGATCGGCTCCGGCCGGGCGCTGCGCGACGACGACTACGTCTTCCCCACCTACCGTGAGCACGGCGTCGCCTGGTGCCGCGGGGTGGACCCGACGAACCTGCTCGGCATGTTCCGCGGCGTGAACAACGGCGGCTGGGATCCCAACAGCAACAACTTCCACCTCTACACGATCGTCATCGGCTCCCAGACCCTGCACGCCACCGGCTACGCGATGGGCGTGGCCAAGGACGGCGCGGACTCCGCGGTCATCGCCTACTTCGGCGACGGCGCCTCCAGCCAGGGCGACGTGGCCGAGTCCTTCACCTTCTCCGCGGTCTGCAACGCCCCGGTCGTCTTCTTCTGCCAGAACAACCAGTGGGCGATCTCCGAGCCGACCGAGAAGCAGACCCGCGTGCCGCTCTACCAGCGCGCGCAGGGCTTCGGCTTCCCCGGCGTCCGCGTCGACGGCAACGACGTACTGGCCTGCCTCGCGGTGACCAAGTGGGCCCTGGAGCGGGCCCGCAACGGCGAGGGCCCCACCCTGGTCGAGGCGTACACGTACCGCATGGGCGCCCACACCACCTCCGACGACCCCACCCGCTACCGGGGCGACGAGGAGCGCCTGGCCTGGGAGGCGAAGGACCCGATCCTGCGCCTGCGCCGCCACCTGGAGGCGGCCGGCCACGCGGACGAGGGATTCTTCGCGGAACTCGAGGCCGAGAGCGAGGCGTTGGGCAAACGAGTACGCGAGGCGGTCCGCGCCATGCCGGACCCGGACCACTTCGCGATCTTCGAGAACGTGTACGCGGACGGGCACGCGCTCGTCGACGAGGAGCGCGCCCAGTTCGCCGCCTACCAGGCGTCGTTCGCGGACGCAGAGGGGGTCTGAACATGGCTGCGGAGAAGATGGCCCTGGCCAAGGCGATCAACGAGTCGCTGCGCCGCGCCCTGGACGCCGACCCGAAGGTCCTCGTCATGGGCGAGGACGTCGGCAAGCTCGGCGGTGTGTTCCGGGTGACGGACGGCCTGCAGAAGGACTTCGGCGAGAGCCGCGTCATCGACACCCCGCTCGCGGAGTCCGGCATCGTCGGCACCGCCATCGGCCTCGCCCTGCGCGGCTACCGCCCGGTGGTGGAAATCCAGTTCGACGGCTTCGTCTTCCCTGCGTACGACCAGATCGTCACGCAGCTCGCCAAGATGCACGCCCGCTCCCTGGGCAAGGTCAAGCTCCCGGTCGTCGTGCGCATCCCCTACGGCGGCGGCATCGGCGCGGTCGAGCACCACTCCGAGTCCCCCGAGGCGCTGTTCGCGCACGTGGCGGGGTTGAAGATCGTCTCCCCGTCCGACGCGTCGGACGCGTACTGGATGATGCAGCAGGCCATCCAGAGCGACGACCCGGTGATCTACTTCGAGCCCAAGCGGCGCTACTGGGACAAGGGCGAGGTCAGCACCGAGGCCATCCCCGACCCGCTGCACAAGGCGAAGGTCGTCCGCGAGGGCACCGACCTCACGCTCGCCGCCTACGGCCCGATGGTCAAGCTCTGCCAGGAGGCCGCCGCCGCGGCGGCCGAGGAGGGCAAGTCCCTGGAGGTCCTGGACCTGCGCTCGGTCTCGCCGCTGGACTTCGACTCGGTCCAGGCGTCGGTGGAGAGGACCCGCCGTCTCGTCGTGGTCCACGAGGCCCCGGTGTTCTTCGGGTCCGGCGCGGAGATCGCCGCGCGGATCACCGAGCGCTGCTTCTACCACCTGGAGGCGCCGGTCCTGCGGGTCGGCGGCTACCACGCGCCGTATCCGCCGGCGCGCCTGGAGGAGACGTATCTGCCGGACCTGGACCGCGTGCTCGACGCCGTCGACCGCTCGCTGGCGTACTGAGGGAGAGGTTCGTGACGACGATGACCGAAGCGTCCGTGCGCGAGTTCAAGATGCCGGATGTCGGCGAGGGCCTGACCGAGGCGGAGATCCTCAAGTGGTACGTCCAGCCCGGCGACACCGTCACCGACGGGCAGGTGGTGTGCGAGGTCGAGACGGCCAAGGCCGCCGTCGAACTGCCCATCCCCTACGACGGCGTGGTGCGTGAGCTGCACTTCCCCGAGGGCACCACGGTGGACGTGGGCACGCCGATCATCGCGGTGGCGGTCGCGGGCGGCACCGCCCCGGCCGAGGTGCCCGCCCAGGCGCCGGACCGGCCGCAGCAAGCGGAGCAGGAGCCCAAGCCGGAGGGCCGCCAGCCGGTCCTGGTCGGCTACGGCGTCTCCACGTCCTCGACCAGGCGCCGCCCGCGCAAGGGCCCGGAGGTGAAGGTCCCCCAGGCGTCCGCCGCCGTCCAGACCGAGCTGAACGGCCACGGCGCCGCCCCGGCCGCCGCGCCCGCGCCCGCCGTGTCCCCGGCGCCCGCGCCCGTCGCCGGCCGCCCGCTGGCCAAGCCGCCGGTGCGCAAGCTGGCCAAGGACCTGGGCGTGGACCTGTCGACGGTGGTCCCGTCCGGCCCGGACGGCATCATCACGCGCGAGGACGTCCACGCGGCGGTGGCCGCGACCGTGTCCGCCCCGCGGACGGCGCCCGAGCCCGTGACGGCGCCGGCGCCCGTTCCCGCGGCCGCGCCGGCCGCCCCCGCGCCGGCCGTGACGTACGACGGCGCGCGCGAGACCCGTGTCCCGGTCAAGGGCGTCCGCAAGGCGACGGCGGCGGCGATGGTCGGCTCGGCGTTCACGGCCCCGCACGTCACGGAGTTCGTGACGGTGGACGTGACGCGCACGATGCGGCTGGTCGAGGAGCTGAAGCAGGACAAGGAGTTCAACGGCCTGCGCGTGAACCCGCTGCTGCTGATCGCCAAGGCCCTGCTGGTGGCGATCAAGCGCAACCCGGACATCAACGCCTCCTGGGACGAGGCCGGCCAGGAGATCGTCCTCAAGCACTACGTCAACCTGGGCATCGCGGCGGCCACCCCCCGCGGGCTGATCGTCCCCAACATCAAGGACGCCCACGCCAAGACCCTGCCGCAACTGGCCCAGGCGCTGGGCGAGCTGGTGGCGACGGCGAGGGAGGGCAGGACGTCTCCCGCCGCCATGCAGGGCGGCACGGTGACCATCACCAACGTCGGCGTCTTCGGCGTCGACACGGGCACGCCGATCCTCAACCCCGGCGAGTCCGCGATCCTCGCGGTCGGTGCGATCAGGCCCCAGCCGTGGGTCCACAAGGGCAAGGTCAAGCCCCGCCAGGTCACCACCCTGGCCCTGTCCTTCGACCACCGCCTGGTCGACGGCGAACTGGGCTCGAAGGTCCTGGCGGACGTCGCGGCGATCCTGGAGCAGCCCAAGCGCCTGATCACCTGGGCCTGACGCCCCCGCCCGCACAGCCCGGCCCGACCCGAGGGGACGACCGCGCACACCCCGCGGCCGTCCCCTCGGCCGTCCCGGCCCCCGGCTGCCGCGAGGCGGCGGGGGCCGGGGCGCGTGTCACGACGGTGACCCGTGGTCCGGACCCGGGCCGCTCAGGCGGCCGGCGACCAGGGCGAGCCAGCCGCTCGGGGAGAAGGGCGCGGGCGGGTCGACCTCCATGCCCAGTTCCGCCACGGCCAGGGCGTAGTCGGACTCCTCGAGGTCCAGGGCGAGCAGTTCACGCAGCTCGCCGACGAGACGGGCGGTCACCTGGGGGTCGGTGCCGGCCCGGTAGTCGTCGACGGCGGCGTCGTGGTCGTCGAACTCGTCGGGCATGTCCTGGGAGAACCAGCCGCCGAGGAACTGGCCCAGCTCGGGGAAGCGGGCGTGCCACTCCCAGTGGGTGGCGGGCGCCGCCGGGGGCGGCACCTCGCCCTCCTCGATGCTGTGCCTGATGTGGTCGGCCAGGCAGCGCAGCCACTGCTGGATCCCGTCCTCGGGCAGGCCGACGTCGGGGACGGCGTAGAACTCGCCGAGGCGCAGCCGGAGCCGGCCGGGCGGGTTGTCCGCGTACTCGCGCAGCTGCTGTTCGGCGGTGGCCAGGGCCCAGGGGCGGGTGTGCCAGGTGTGGCGGAGGTAGGCGGTGAGGGCCTGGCCGGGCCGCTCGGGGGTGTCGTCGGCGGGCTGCCCGGCGTAGGCGCGCAGGACCTGGTCGAGCTCGCCGTAACGGCGGTCGTGTTCGAGGGGGCTCAGGGGCACGGGCGTCAGCCTTCGCGTGGGTTCCGCTACAGGTGGATCGGGAAAGTGGCGTGCACGGCGAAGCCGTGGGGGCGGGAGGGGTCCCGGCGGAGGATCACCCGGGCGGCCCGCACGTCCACCGCCCCCCGGCCGGCCAGCATCATGGCCTGCAACAGCACCCGTCCGACCGGTTCGCGCCGGGAGGGCCAGGACGCCTCGATGGTCAGCCGGGAGCGTGTGGACCGCGCGAGCCAGCGGTGAATGACCTGTTCGTTGGCGGTGACGACCTGCTGGGTGGCCCACTGGGCGGTCTCGCGGTCGGGGTAGGTGGCGGAACGGGTGCGCATGGCGGGTCGATCGTCTCCTGCTCGGTTCTGTCCCGGTGTTCCCGATGTCTACTTGCGCGGCTCCCACAGGGGTGAGTGGGACTCTCGCAGATGCTCGATGCACAGGCGGGCGAAGAGCGGGAAGAAGTCGGTGAAGTCCTCCGTGCCCGATCCGCCGGCCATGGCCGCCGAACTGAAGAACCGGTCCATCTGCTCCTCGGTGTGGAAGACGGCCACGGCCTGGTAGCACTCGGCGACCACGCTCGGCAGGTCCCACGGGCATCGGGGATGGGTCTCCTCGATGTACATGCGGATGCCCTCCTCGGAGGTGGCGTCGTGCATGTCGTCGCTGATCGCGACGCCGTCCTGGCCGAAATAGATGGGCAGAATCTGACTGAAGCGCGGGAAGCGGAGACTCAACTCCCAGGTGTCCATGGGCCTTGCGCAGAACGTCTCCAGGTCCGCGCCCCAGTTGTCGACGTAGTCGGCGATCTCGCGCAGGACGCCGGGTGTGCGCTCCTCGGTGGCCGCGCGGGGCAGGTTCTTCAGCGCCTTGTGCGAACCGTCGGGGAAGGCCTCGAAGAGGTCCGCGGCCAGCCGCAGTTCCGCGGAGATCTCGGCCGGATGCCGTGCGCCGTCCACGCTCGCGGTGCGCAGTCCGCGCACCAGAGTGAACAGGTGCTCCCGCCACTCGGCGGCGTCGTCGGGGATCCTCTTGCTCCACCCCTCGTACGGCGACAGAAGCGTACGGGCTCCGGCCAGCTGCCAGTATTCGACAGCTTTCCCGTGGGTGGGCGTCATACTAACTTCCTGCCTTCTGGGTCAGATTCTTCGGCATCGACGTCATGACGGTGAAAGGGGGATCGAGGTCGTCGTTGTAGACGAGCCGGGTCTCCACACCGTCCACGTATCTCGCTCTGCCGGCCGGGAACGGGTCGTTCTGGATCTCGCTCTTGTCGATGCTGCGTCCGCTGTGGCCGTACGGTGTTTCCGAAACGCTCACGTCCAGCCGCGCACCGTTCGCCGGCTTGCTCTTGATCCAGTCCGAAATCCTGTTGTCATTCTTGTCCAGATTGTATTGAGTCAGCTTCTGTGCGGACTCCATGTCCCGGAAAGAGGAAGCCTCCGCGATTTTGGGCTGGCCGTACGGCCAGGCGGTTCCCGGCCGGGGCGGCTTCTTCAGGTCGTCGCGCAGACGCTGCGCCAGCTGGTCGTCGGTGAGGCCGACGTGCTTCGAGGCGGTGTGGGAGTTCTCCAGCCACTCGGTGGACGCCAGGTCCACCCGGTAGACGCCGTCGTCCGTGTCACCGGGCCGCGTCCACACATGCCCCGGCTTGAAGTCGGTCAGGGAGCGCGCCCCGAACGCCTCCGCGCGGGCCTCCTCCGCCTCGTAGGCCGGAGCGCTGATGGCCGCCTCGTGGAGTTCCGGGAGCAGTTTGCGCAGCCTGTCCGCGCCGTCGTGGAACGCCTTGTGGCAGGCCTCGACGGCGGCGTCGCATCCCGACTTGTCCATGTGCGAGCGGAACTTCAGGACGATTTCCGCGAAGGTGGCGTACGCCGACAGCTTCGTGAACTCCTCCCACGAGAAGCCGTCCGGCGTCATGTCCCTGACGGTCGCCTTCGCGGCCTCGACCGCCAGACGCTCGGTGGTTCTCCGGCACTTCTCGGCGGCGTCCGCGACATCGTGGAAGATCTGCTTGATCTCCTTGCCGGACTTCTGCAGCACCTCGATGACCGGCCGGCGCGCCGACGGCGCCGCCTTCGGGTTCGTACGCCAGTCACGGCCGCCCGGCTGGGACGGCGGCACCGCCTCGTTGTCCGTGCCGCGGCGGCCGCCCCACGCGGTGCTGCCCCAGATCGACTGGCAGAAGGCGTTCATCGCGCTCTGCCAGTCGCTGTTGCCGCTGTCCGTCAGATACTCGATGTGCCCGGTGAAGGCATCGGCCGACTTTCCGGCCGACTCCCCGGCGGCCGCCCAGGCGTCCCCGATGGTGCGAAGGTCGCCGGTCCGAGCTCCCGGGGTGATCTCGTGGGTCTTGCCGAGGCGCAGTCCCTCCTCGATGGCCGGCCTGATGAGGTCGGCCAGGAAGTCGGGGACGTTGCCGATGGCCGCCACGAAAGGCACGTCCGAGTCGTCCCCGGTACCGGTCCACTTGATCGACGCGACCGGGCCGTAGGACGCCTTGCCGACGCCGATGGGGGGATCCCGGCGAGGGGGCGGTCCCTGGATTCCCCGGGAGGACCAGTCGGCGGCCTGGTAGTGGTTCGCGGTGACGGTCAGTCCGACCGACACGCCGCCGATGCCGGCCACGCACCTGGACCAGGTCTCCAGGAACTCCTTGGCCACGTCGTCGTAGGCGGCGGCGAAGTCGTCGGCGCCGCTGCCCTTGCCCGCCGCCTGGCGGTGATCGACGTCGTGCACCAGCCGGGTGGCCCTCTTGTGGAAGCCGACCTGCTCGTCACGGATCACCGCGGACGTGTAGTAGACGTGGCCGGGCTTCACGTCGAATCCGCCACCGCTGCCGGGCGGCGGCTGCTTCAGCTGGTCGCGTTCCCAGCGGCGGCGCGCGTCCGAGGGCAGACCGTCCCGTCCGGTGGGCGGTGGGGGCGGGGGCTGGGGGTCGGGGTCCGGCGAAGGGCCGGGACTGGGCTCGGGCTCGGGCCGGGGCGACGGGTCGTCGCCGTCCCCTGCGCCCGCTCCGGCCGGGGGACTCGCGGACGGGGCCGGCTGCGGCGGGGGAGGCGTGGCCATCAGGCGGCCCCCCACCCGCGCAGGACCGCCTTGTGAGCCGCCGCGTAGTTTGCGTGTCCCGTGGTGACGTACTCGTGGAGCCACTTCTGGGCCGCCTGGAGGTCCTGGGCGGAATGGTCCCACTCGTCGAGTTTCTGTACGAAGACCTCGCGGGCCTCGCCGTTCCAGGACAGGACGACCGGCTCGACGCGGTCGTAGAGGTCGTCCAGCTTGCCGTTGAGCTTCTTGAGGATGTCCTCCAGCTCGGTGGCCAGCTCGTGGAGGGTGGCGAAGGAGACGGCTATGTGGTCGTCGGCAGCGGGCCCGGTCGACATGTTCCCCCTTGTGTCGATGGCGTGTTGTCGTCGTCCTCAGTAGGAGTCGAGGCTGCTGCGCGGCGGTTGCGGTGCGGCGGCCGGACCGGGAGTGGACAGCCGGTCGGCCTCGCTGCCGACGTCCACGTGGACGGACCGCATCTGCTGCAGCACGTCCAGGTCGTGCCGGGAGAAGCCGTCCCGGCTCATCCGCACGGCCTGCTCCAGCAGTTTCATCACTTCGCGGATGCGGACGGCGTCCTCGGCCGCCGCGCGGTGGAACACGCGGTACGCGGTCGCCGCCGGCCCCTTCCAGCCCGCCTCGATACGGTCCACCAGCCCGTCCATGCGCTTCACCTGTTTGTCCAGGTGGTCCTGCATGTCGTCCAGGTCGTCGGCGAGCCTCGTCAGGTCCTTGCCGGACACCCGCAGGTCCGCGCCGTGGGCGCCGTGTGCTCCGCCGGGTTCGCGCACCGCCATGCCGTACTCCCCCCTGTGCCGGCACCAACTCCCGTTCGGACAAGGATCATACGATCGTGCGCCCTCGCCACGCCGGGGCGGGCACCTGGGGCGGCGCTCCGGGCGCTGCGCGTGCAGGCGCGCGTGAAGCCGCGCGTGAAGGCGCGTGAAGGCGCGTGAAGTCGCGCGTGCGAAAGGGCCCGCCGGTGCGCGGCGGGCCCTTCTCTTCGGCGGGGTGGGTCAGCCCAGGCGGGCGAAGCCGTAGTTGAGGAGCTTCGTGGCGTCCGTCGCGCGCTGCGAGATGGACGAGGAGGCCAGGACCGTGCCGATGACCGTCTTGTTGTTCCGGGTCGCGGCGAAGACCAGGCAGTACTTGGCCTCCGGGCCGGAGCCGGTCTTCACGCCGATGGCGCCCTTGTAGCTGCTGAGCAGCGTGTTGGTGTTCGTCCACGTGGCCATCGTGCGGGTGCTGCCCGTCTTGGTGACGGTCCTGGCCGTGTACGACTTGGTCTTCACGATCGTGCGGAAGGTGCTGCTCTTCATCGCACTGCTGGCGATCTTCGTCAGGTCGCGCGGCGTGGAGTAGTTGCTGCCCTTGCCGATGCCGTCGAAGGAGTCGAAGTGGGTGTTCTTCAGGCCGAGGCTCGTGGCGGCGCTGTTCATCTTGCCGATGAAGGACTTCACGCGCGCGTCCCGCGACGAGCCGGAGCCGAACTTGTCGGCCAGCGCGTACGCGGCGTCGCAGCCCGAGGGCAGCATCAGGCCGTACAGCAGCTGGCGGACGGTCACCTTGTCGCCCACGATCAGGTGGGCCTGGGAGGCGTTGTTCTTCACGACGTAGTCGCTGTACGCCTTCTGGATGGTGACCTTCGCGTCGAGGTTGAGCTTCGGCTGGGCCAGCACGACCTTCGCCGTCATGATCTTCGTGGTGGAGCCGGTGGACAGCCGGGTGTCCGCCTTCTTCGTGAACAGCGTCGAGCCGTTCGCGTTGTTCATCGCGTAGCCGCCCTTGGCCACGATCGACGGCGCGGTGACGGCCTGCGCCGGAACGGTGGTGAGCGCCCCGGTGGCCAGCACGGCGCCCGTGGTGACGGCGACGGCGGCGGCTCTGCGGAGGCGGTGGGTGGCCTGGATGCCGGTTTTCAAGTGATGTACCCCGAATACGTCGAATGCCCCTATGGTGCGGCCGAATTGAGTGCCCGTTGGGTGCCCACGAAGGGGGGCCGCATCTGTCTGACTCGTAACTAGCACAGATGGTTGTGCGGTCGCTGAGGAGCTTTCCGGACGGACCGGGGAGGTCCGCATGCCGGACGGAACACGTCATGCGTACGTGATGTATCTATGCTGTGGGCATGAGCCTGGCCGTGAAGCAGTCCGTGAAGCAGCCCCCCGCTGCCGACCGTGTGTACACCCATGTCAAACAAGCCGTCCTGGAGCGCCGCTACGAGGGCGGCACGCTGCTGACCGAGGGCGAGCTGGCCGAGGCCGTCGGTGTGTCGCGCACGCCCGTGCGCGAGGCGCTGCTGCGGCTGGAGGTGGAGGGGCTCATCAAGCTGTACCCGAAAAAGGGAGCCCTCGTGCTGCCGGTCTCCGCGCAGGAGATCGCCGACGTCGTCGAGACCCGGCAGCTGGTGGAGGAGCACGCGGCCAGGAAGGCCGTACCGGCGGCGCCCCGGCTGATCGAGCGGCTGGAGGAGCTGCTGGCCCGGCAGAAGGAGCAGGCCGCCGCCGGGGACTTCGCCGCGGCCGCCGTCACCGACCGCTGCTTCCACGCCGAGATCGTGCGCAGCGGCGGCAACGACATCCTCTCCCGGCTCTACGACCAGCTCCGCGACCGGCAGTTGCGGATGGGCGTCGCCGTGATGCACTCCCACCCCGACCGGATCGCCAAGACGCTCGCCGAGCACGAAGAGATCCTGGACGCGCTGCGGGCGGGGGACGCCGACGCGGCCGTCGGGGTCGTCCACCGGCACGTCAGCTGGTTCTCCCATCTGGCGCGGGGTGAGGTCCGGTGAGTTCGTCCTCCGGTCTCCCGCCCGGGTCCTCGTCCGATTCGCCCTCCGGGTCCCCGTCCGATTCGCCGTCCGGGGCTTCGTCCGATCCGTCCTCCGGGCGTTCCGCACAGTCCGGTCCGGCCGGTTCGGTCGGTTCGGCCGGTTCAGCCTGTTCAGCCCGTTCGGCCTCCGGGGACTCCGGGGCCGCCGGCTCGGTGTCGCGCCCCGCGCTGCCCGGTGACCCGCCCGGGGGCCGGCGTGCCGTCGCGGTGTGGAGCATCGGCGTCGCCGTCTACTTCGTCGCCGTCATCTTCCGTACGTCGCTGGGCGTCGCCGGCCTGGACGCCGCCGACCGCTTCCACGTGGGCGCCTCCGCGCTGTCCACGTTCTCCATCCTCCAGCTGCTCGTCTACGCCGGCATGCAGATACCGGTGGGCCTGCTCGTCGACCGGCTCGGCACCAAGAAGGTGCTGGGCCTGGGCGCGGTGCTGTTCACGGCCGGGCAGCTCGGCTTCGCCTTCTCGCCGTCGTACGGCACCGCGCTCGCCTCGCGCGCCCTGCTGGGCTGCGGGGACGCCCTGACCTTCATCAGCGTGCTGCGCCTGGGCACCCGCTGGTTCCCGGCGCGGCGCGGGCCGCTGGTCGGCCAGCTCGCCGGTCTGGCCGGCATGGCGGGCAACCTGGTCTCCACGCTGGTCCTGGCGCGGCTGCTGCACGGGCTGGGCTGGACCGCGGCGTTCGCGGGCAGCGCGCTCGCCGGAGTGGTGGTGCTGGTGCTGCTGGTGCTCTTCCTGAAGGACCATCCCGAGGGGCACGAGCCGGAGCCGCTGCCCCACCAGGGCTCCGCCTACGTGCGCCGGCAGATCGCCGCGGCGTGGCGGGAGCCGGGGACCCGGCTCGGGATGTGGGTGCACTTCACCACCCAGTTCCCGGCGATGGTGTTCCTGCTGCTGTGGGGGCTGCCGTTCCTGGTCGAGGCGCAGGGCCTCGGCCGGGCGGCCGCCGGGGAGCTGCTGACCCTCGTCGTGCTGTCCAACATGGCCGTCGGGCTCGTCTACGGGCAGATCGTCGCCCGCCACCACGCGGCCCGGCTGCCGCTCGCGCTGGGCACGGTGGCGGCGACCGCGCTCCTGTGGGCGCTGACGCTGGCGTACCCCGGCGGGCGGGCGCCGATGTGGCTGCTGGTGGCGCTGTGCGCGGTGCTGGGGGCGTGCGGGCCGGCGTCGATGATCGGGTTCGACTTCGCGCGGCCGGCCAATCCGCCCGAGCGGCAGGGCACGGCGTCCGGGATCACCAACATGGGCGGCTTCATCGCCTCCATGACCACGCTGTTCGCCGTCGGCGTGCTGCTGGACGCGACCGGGGACGACTACGTCGTCGCCTTCTCCTCCGTGTTCGTGCTGCAGGCCCTGGGGGTCAGCCGCATTCTGCGGCTGCGCGGGCGGGCGGCCGCGCGGGAGCGGGAGCGGCTCGTCGCGAGCAGGGTGTCCTCGGTGCACGTGCCGGCGTAGGCGTGGCGTCCGGCGCGGGTGCGGCGCGCCCGGGGCCGCGGCTGCCGGGCTCCGCCGCCCGCCCGTGGGGCCTGGCCCGGACCCGCCTGCGGCGGCCCCGGGCGGACCCGCTGCCGTGGCCCCGTCCGAAAGCCGCCGCCGGGCGCCGGGCGTGGCCCTCACGCCGCCGTGTCCGTGCCCCCGTGCCCGGGTGCGGAAGGGGCGCTCAGGCCGCCCGTGCCCGGGCTCTGCCCGTGCCCGTACCCGGATGTGCGGGCACGGGCGTGCTACTGCGTCACCGTGAAGTGGCGCAGTATCGCCGTCGCCAGGTCCTGGTCGCCCTCGGTCTTCACCCGGTCCGCGACCGCTTCCGGGGTGACCCGGCCGCAGGCCAGGCGGACATAGGTCTCCCAGTCGAGAGTGAGGGCCGCGGCCGGGCCGAGGGCCGGGGCCGTCTCGAGGGTGCCGCGGCCCTGGATGTCCACGCGGACCGTGCGCAGGAACTCCACCGGGCCGTGGACGTCGAAGACCACCGCCGAGCTGCGCGGGGCGCCGGCCGCCTCAGCGACCACGGCCGGCAGCTCGGCCAGCAGGTGGTCGCGGGTGATGAGGGCGCCGGGCGAGTCCAGGTTCCCGGGACGGCCGAGGGCCGCGCGCAGGTCCTGTTCGTGCACCCAGATGTCGAAGGCGCGGTAGCGCATCGCCTCCTCCAGGGTGATCTCCGCGCCGAGCGGGCCGCGCACCTTGGTGCCGGGGTCGCGGCTCTCGTTCCGCAGCTGGCGGTTGCGGCGGATGATCGTGTACTCCAGCTCGGAGGTCATCTCCGGCGCCGTGTGGTGGCGGCGGACGTCGACCTGCATCTCCATGTAGCGCTGGTGCTCGTTGGTGACGTGGAACAGGTCGCGCGGCAGCGAGTGGATGGGCCGCGGATCGCCCAGCAGCTCGCAGTCCATGCCGATGACGTGCGAGACGATGTCACGGACGGACCAGCCGGGGCAGGGGGTCCGCCGGTTCCACTCGCCCTCCACGAGCGGCTGCACCAGCTCGGATATCGCCTCGACGGAGTGGGTCCAGGCATCGGCGTAGGGCTGGAGGGTGGGATGCAGACTCACGGAACGGGACCCCTCGGCGGTCGGTACACGGGCAGGTTGTCGCGGCATTGCCAGTGGGAGGTGGCGGCGGTCGGCGGGCGTCTTGGACTCCTCCCCCCAGGCTCTCGCTCCGCTGCGAGCAGGGGGAGACCCCCAAGTTACGCTGCTGTGAGGCACCCCGGCAGTGCTTTCGTGTGACGATCGTAGGCCCGTGTGGACGACTCGAATGCCAGGACGGTGGTAGTGTGCGCGCCTCGCTGATCCAGATTGCCGTGGACGAGGGCGAATCGGTCGAATCGCGCCGGCGGCGGGCGGCCGCGCTGGTACGTGAGCAGGCCGGGGCGGATCTCGTCGTGCTGCCGGAGCTGTGGACGACCGGGGCCTTCGCCTTCGAACGCTTCGGCGAGGAGGCCGAGCCGCTCGAAGGGCCGACGTACGAGGCCATGGCGAAGGCGGCGAGCGACGCGGGCGTCTGGCTGCACGCCGGCTCGATCCCCGAGCGGGACCCCGAGGGCCCGCTCTACAACACTTCCCTGGTCTTCGGTCCCTCCGGGGACCTGGCGGCCGCGTACCGCAAGATCCACCGCTTCGGTTTCGACCGGGGCGAGGCCGTGCTGATGGGGGCGGGGCGCGAACTGGTGACCGTGCGCCTGCCGGAGACCACCCTCGGCCTCGCGACCTGCTACGACCTGCGTTTCCCCGAGCTGTTCCGCGGGCTCGTCGACGCCGGGGCCCAGACCCTGGTGGTCCCGGCCGGCTGGCCCGAGCGCCGGCGCGCGCACTGGACGCTGCTGGCCCGGGCGCGGGCGGTGGAGGACCAGGCGTTCGTACTGGCGTGCGGAACGGCCGGGACGCACGCCGGGGTCCCCCAGGCGGGTCACTCGGTCGTGGTCGATCCCTGGGGCGAGGTGCTGGCGGAGGCGGGCGCGGGCGAGGAGGTGCTCACGGTCGAGTTCGACCCGGGCCGGGTGGCCGCCACCCGGGAACAGTTCCCCGCCCTGAAGGACCGTGTCCTGGGCCTGGAACCCCCGCGCCGCTAGCCGGCCCCGCACGCGGCCCGGGCCCGCCGGGACCCGGCCGCGCCCGCCGGGGCCCGCCGTGCCCGGGTCCACGGGGCCCGCCGTACCCGCGCCCGCCGAACCCGGGCTCGCCGTACCGGGCAGGACGGGTCAGCCCCGCTCCGCCCGCTCCCGGTCCGCCAGGTGGATCACGCACACCGCCACCGCGATCAGCAGCGCCGGATCGGCGTCTTCCCGTACGACGTCGACACTGTAGGTGTCCACCACGCTCAGCCACCGGCGGGAGATCACGGCCAGCAGTTCGCCGTCGTACTCGACGGCGAACTCGCGGTCGAGGATCTTGCCGTGGACGTCGAGTTCGGTGCCGTCCACCAGGGTCACGCGGTAGTGGTTGCGCAGCAGCGACAGCCGTTTGCGCCGGATCGTCGCCAGGTCCCGGCCGTCCCGCTCGATCACCATGGTGTCGCGCAGGGAGAGCATCTTCCGGCGGATGTCGATCAGCACCCGGCCCTCGGTGTCCTTCAGCTCGAAGGTGTCCCGCAGCCGCATGGCCTTGCCGTCGACGAGGAAGACCCTCTCGCCCCGCTCGTTCTCGATCCAGTAGTCGTCACCGATCCCGAGGATGCGGTCGCGCACGAGGAATCTCATGCCCTCACCGCTTCCCCGGCGCGCCCCGCCCGACGCGAGGGGTAGGCCGACGGGCTGAGGCGTGGGGGCCGCCGGCGGGGCGGCACCGGTGTGCCAGGTGGGGCGGGCGTGGGCTCACACGCCGTATCCGTCGCTGTAGCCGTCGCGCGTGTGGTGGTGCCGTTCCTCCTCGACGACCGTGGTCGTGGGCGGCACCATCACACGGCGGCGCCGGGCGATGCTGCTGAACGTCGTGACGCCGATCAGACCGACGATCATGAGGATGACGCCGACCAGGTCGAGGTTGACCCCCTGCATGTGCCAGTCGGTCGCGAACGTGAGGATGGCTCCCACGGCGATGAGGATGATGCACCCGCCGAGGCCCATGAGTGTCGCCTCCTAGTCCGGTGTCGGGTCCGGTGGTTCCGGTCTGTTCCGGTCCCTTCCGGTGGACTCCGGGTACCCCCACGCCGGGTGAGCATGCGCCAGACCGCCGCGGCCGCTTCGCCGTTGGGCCCCGGCGCCCAGCCGCGCCGGGCCTGGCCGGTGAGACGGCGCCCATCCGCACGGGGCGGCCCGGTGCGCGCCGGGCGGGTGCGCGCCGGGCGGGTCCGCTCAGCCCTCCAGGAACGCCGTCAGGGCGCGGGCCAGCAGGAACGGGTCGTCGGCGGAGCACAGTTCGCGGGCGCTGTGCATGGACAGGATGGCCACGCCGATGTCGACGGTGCGGATGCCGTGCCGGGCCGCGGTGATCGGGCCGATGGTCGTGCCGCAGGGCATGGAGTTGTTGGAGACGAAGGACTGGAAGGGCACGCCGGCCTTCTCGCAGGCCGCCGCCCACACCGCGCGGCCCGAACCGTCGGTCGCGTAGCGGTTGTTGACGTTGACCTTGAGGATAGGGCCGCCGCCCGCGCGCGGGTGGTGCGTGGGGTCGTGCCGCTCGGCGTAGTTGGGGTGGACGGCGTGGCCGGTGTCGGAGGACACGCAGACGGTGCCGGCGAAGGCGCGCGCCCGGTCCTCGAAGGAGCCGCCGCGCGCGAACACCGAGCGCTCCAGCACGGTGCCGAGCAGCGGGCCGTCCGCGCCGGTGTCCGACTGGGAGCCGTTCTCCTCGTGGTCGAAGGCGGCCAGGACCGGGATGTACGGCAGGGACGCCGCGCCGTCGGCGGTCGCCACGGCCGCCAGGGCCGCGGTGGCGGCGTGCACGGACAGCAGGTTGTCCATGCGCGGGCCGGCCACCAGTTCCCGGTCGCGGCCCAGGTAGGCGGGCGGTTCGACGGAGTGCGTCATGAGGTCCCAGCCGGCCGTCCCGCCCGCCGGCAGGCCCGCCTCCTGCTCGAGGAAGGAGATCAGGTCGCCGTCGCGGACGTCGTCGCCGAGGCCCCACACGGGCTGCAGATGGCGCTGCTTGTCCAGCTTCAGGCCCTCGGTGGACACGGTGCGGTCCAGGTGGATGGCCAGCTGGGGGACCCGCAGCAGCGGGCGGTCGACGTTCACCAGGCGGGTGGAGCCGTCCCGGAGCGTGAGCCGGCCGGCCAGGCCCAGGTCGCGATCCAGCCAGGAGTTCATCAGCGGGCCGCCGTAGATCTCCACGGCGATCTGCCGCCAGCCGTGCGCCCCGGTGTCGGGCAGCGGCTTGACGCGCAGGTTGGGCGAGTCGGTGTGCGCGCCGACGATGCGGAAGGGCGTGTGCGGCGCGGCGCCCTCGGGGACGTACCAGGCCACGATCGCGCCGCCGCGCAGGACGTACTTGCCGCCACTCGTGCCGTCCCACGCGTCCGTCTCGGCGACCTGCCGGAAGCCGGCCTTCTCCAGCCGTTCGGCGGCGTTCGCCACGGCGTGGTACGGCGACGGGCTGGCCGCCAGGAAGGACATCAGGTCGTCGGTGTGGCCGCGGTCGAAGCGCTGGCTTGTACTCATGGGTTCACCTTAACGACGGACGAGGGTCCGCTCCCGGCGGGAGCGGACCCTCGTGCGACGGCCACGGGCGCCTCGGGCGACGACGGCGACGGGCGCCTCGGGCGCGGGGCCCGGGCCGTGTCGCGCGACGTTGCGCGACGCGCTCTAGAACGCGGCCTCGTCCAGCTCCATCAGCTCCAGGTCGACGTTCTCGGAGACCTTGCGGGCCAGGGTGACGCCCGGCAGGACGTTGGCCGCGAAGAACTTCGCCGCGGCGATCTTGCCCTGGTAGAACGCCTTGTCCTTGGCGGAGGCGGTCTCGAGCTTCTCGGCGGCGATCGCGGCGCCCTTGAGCAGCAGGTAGCCGACGACCACGTCACCGGAGGCCAGCAGCAGGCGGGTGGTGTTCAGGCCCACCTTGTAGATGTTCTTGACGTCCTGTTCGGTGGCCGCGAGGTCGGTCAGCAGCAGGCCGACGATGGCCTCCAGCTCGACGGCCGCCTTGGCGAGGTGCTCGCGGGCGCCGGCCAGCTCCGCGCCGCCGGTGCCGAGCGCCAGGAACTTCTTGATCTCCTCGGCGAGGGAGTTCAGCGCCGCGCCCTGGTTGCGGACGATCTTGCGGAAGAAGAAGTCCTGGCCCTGGATGGCGGTGGTGCCCTCGTAGAGGGTGTCGATCTTGGCGTCGCGGATGTACTGCTCGATCGGGTACTCCTGCAGGAAGCCGGAGCCGCCGAAGGTCTGCAGCGCCTGGGCGAGCTGCTCGTAGGCCTTCTCGGAGCCGTAGCCCTTGACGATCGGCAGGAGCAGGTCGTTGAGCGCGTGCTCGGCCTTGGCGTCCTCGCCGGCCGCCTCCTTGACCTGGATGGCGTCCTGGACGGAGGCGGTGTACATCACCAGGGCGCGCATGCCCTCCGCGTACGCCTTCTGCGTCATGAGGGCGCGGCGCACGTCGGGGTGGTGGGTGATGGTGACCTTGGGCGCGGTCTTGTCCATGAAGTTGGCCAGGTCCGGGCCCTGGACGCGCTCCTTGGCGTACTCCAGCGCGTTGAGGTAGCCGGTGGAGAGGGTGGAGATCGCCTTCGTGCCGACCATCATGCGGGCGAACTCGATGATGCGGAACATCTGGCGGATGCCGTCGTGCTTGTCGCCGATCAGCCAGCCCTTGGCGGGGTGCTTGTCGCCGAACGTCATCTCGCAGGTGTTGGAGGCCTTCAGGCCCATCTTGTGCTCGACGTTCGTGGCGTAGACGCCGTTGCGCTCGCCCAGCTCGCCGGTCTCGAAGTCGAAGAGGTACTTCGGGACGAGGAAGAGGGACAGGCCCTTGGTGCCGGGGCCGGCGCCCTCGGGACGCGCGAGCACGTAGTGGAGGATGTTCTCCGACATGTCGTGCTCACCGGAGGTGATGAAGCGCTTCACGCCCTCGATGTGCCAGGAGCCGTCCTCCTGCTGCACGGCCTTGGTGCGGCCGGCGCCCACGTCCGAGCCGGCGTCCGGCTCGGTGAGGACCATCGTGGAGCCCCACTGCTTCTCGGTGGCGATCTTCGCTATGTGCTTCTGGACCTCGTTGCCCTCCTCGAAGAGGATGCCGGCGAACGCGGGGCCGGAGGAGTACATCCACACGGCCGGGTTGGCACCGAGGATGAGCTCGGCGTAGGCCCAGATCAGTGAGCGGGGAGCGGTGGTGCCGCCGATCTCCTCGGGCAGGCCGAGACGCCAGTACTCGGAGTCCATGAAGGCCTGGTAGCTCTTCTTGAAGGACGCCGGGACGGGCGCGGTGTTGGTCTCCGGGTCGAAGACCGGCGGGTTGCGGTCCGCGTCCGCGAAGGACTCCGCCAGCTCGTTCTCGGCCAGGCGGGTCAGCTCCTCCAGGATGCTCTTCGCGGTCTCGACGTCCATCTCCTCGAACGGACCCGTGCCGTACAGCTTGTCGCGGCCGAGTACTTCGAAGAGGTTGAACTCGATGTCGCGCAGATTGGACTTGTAGTGCCCCATGGCCACGGCTCCCGCTAAGGACTCGGCGAGGCACTGACTCCTCGCAACTGGTTCACGTACGGACAAGTAGCTCCGATGATGCTACCCGTCGGTAATAAGAAGCAACCCCGTGCCCGTGATCTGTGACCGAGCCCTCTCGCGCCCGTGCGCGCCATGGGTGAACGGCCCCTGGCGCGGGTCAGTAGGCTTGGCGGCATGTACGGATACGGGCAGCCGATGGACAGCGGTGCCGCACAGCAGGGATACGTCCCGCCGCAGCAGCAGATGCCCGGTGGTGTCGGCGGGTACGGCCAGCAGGCGCCCCTCTATCCCGAGCCGTCGCCGCCCTCGCTCGCGGACGCCGTGCGGGCGTTCACCACGGGGCAGATGCCCGCCGAGGACTTCCAGCAGGTGTTCGCCACGTCCAAGGTGTACTGCCCGCGCGGCGACAACCCCGGCTTCCTCGCCCTGCACAACACCCAGCAGCCGGTGATCCCGATGTTCACCTCGCTCAAGGAGTTGCGCCGGTACGCGGGCAAGGAGTCGAAGTACTTCGTGATCACCGGCGCCGAGGTGATCGACCTGCTCCCCACCGGGTACGGCTTCGTGCTCGACATGGAGGGGGAGCACCGGATCGTCTTCGACGCGAAGGCCGTCGAACAGATGGTCGAATTCGCGATGCGCCGGATGTACGGCTGAACCGGCACGGCACGGGAGCCCGGAGGGAATGTCCTCCGGGCTCCTTCTGTTGCCGGTAGCAGAAAGTTCAACGCTCAACTAAAGTTGGCCGCACAAGGAGGTACCGACATGCCTGCAGTGACCGTCGAGAACCCGCTGGCGCTCCCCCGTGTGGCCGCGCCGGCCGACGCGGTGGCCCGGCCCGTGCTCACCGTGACGACCGCGCCGAGCGGTTTCGAGGGCGAGGGCTTCCCGGTGCGCCGGGCGTTCGCCGGGATCAACTACCGCCACCTCGACCCGTTCATCATGATGGACCAGATGGGTGAGGTGGAGTATCAGCCCGGGGAGCCGAAAGGGACCCCGTGGCACCCGCACCGCGGCTTCGAGACCGTCACCTACATCATCGACGGGATCTTCGACCACCAGGACTCCAACGGCGGCGGCGGCACCATCACCAACGGCGACACCCAGTGGATGACGGCGGGCTCGGGCCTGCTGCACATCGAGGCGCCGCCGGAGCACCTGGTCATGTCCGGCGGTCTCTTCCACGGCCTGCAGCTGTGGGTGAACCTCCCGGCCAAGGACAAGATGATGGCCCCGCGCTACCAGGACATCCGCGGCGGCAGCGTCCAGCTGCTCACCTCCCCCGACGGCGGCGCGCTGCTGCGGGTCATCGCCGGTGAGCTGGACGGGCACGCGGGCCCCGGCATCACGCACACCCCGATCACGATGATCCACGCGACCCTGGCCCCGGGCGCGGAGATCACCCTTCCCTGGCGGGAGGACTTCAACGGCCTCGCGTACGTCCTGGCGGGCAAGGGCACGGTCGGCGCGGAACGCCGTCCGGTCCGCCTCGGCCAGACGGCCGTCTTCGGCGCGGGCTCCTCGCTGACCGTCCGCGCGGACGAGAAGCAGGACTCCCGCACGCCGGACCTGGAGGTCGTCCTCCTGGGCGGCCGCCCGATCCGCGAGCCGATGGCCCACTACGGCCCGTTCGTCATGAACACCCGCGAGGAGCTCATGCAGGCCTTCGAGGACTTCCAGAAGGGCCGCCTGGGCACGATCCCGGCGGTGCACGGGATGACGGAGTCCGGCCCGCAGGACTGACCGCACCACCGCGCACCCCCCGTGCGCACGCGCATGAGCCCCGCCCGGAACGGACGGGGCTCATGCGCGTGAGGACGGGGGGTGACGGGGGCGGGGTCCGCGCCGGGCGCGCCTTCGCGCGCTGCCTGCGCGGTGGCGGACGGAGTCGGTGCGGGCGGTGGACGGAGCTGGTGTGGTGGACCGGGTCGGTGCCGCCGTGGGCCGGCGCCGACTGCGGCGGAGGCGTGGCGTGGGGACGCCGGGCTCAGGGGCGGCCGACCGTGTCCTGGTCGCCGAGGGGCTCGTGCTCCGCGATCGCGGTCCCGGTCCCCGCGTCCTCGAGCCGGGGGGCCTTGCCCAGCCGCAGCGTCAGCCACCGGGCGGCGGGCTCGGTCCAGCGGGCGGTCAGCGGGCCCACGACCACCAGGATCAGGACGTACGCCGTGGCCAGGGGGCCGAGGGACGACTCGATGCCGGCGGTGACGGCGAGCCCGGCGATGACGATGGAGAACTCGCCGCGGGCGACGAGCGTGCCGCCGGCCCGCCAGCGTCCCTTGGCCGAGATGCCGGCCCGGCGCGCCGCCCAGTACCCCGTGGCGATCTTCGTCAGGGCGGTGATCACGGCCAGCAGCGCCGCCGGGAGCAGCACGGGCGGAATGCTGGCCGGGTCGGTGTGCAGGCCGAAGAAGACGAAGAAGACGGCGGCGAACAGATCGCGCAGGGGCGCCAGCAGGTTGTGCGCGCCCTCGGCGACCTCGCCGGACAGGGCGATGCCGACCAGGAAGGCGCCCACGGCCGCCGAGACCTGGAGCCGCTGGGCGAGTCCGGCCACCACCAGGGTCACGCCGAGGACGACCAGCAGCAGTTTCTCCGGGTCGTCGCTGGAGACGAAGCGGGATATGTGCCGGCCGTGGCGCACCGCGAGGAGCAGGACCAGTCCGGCCGCGCCGAGCGCGACGGCCAGCGTCACGCTGCCGGCGGCGAACCCGGCGCCCGCCAGCAGCGCGGTGACGATCGGCAGGTAGACCGCCATCGACAGGTCCTCCAGCACCAGGATGCTGAGGATGACCGGTGTTTCCCGGTTGCCCAGCCGGCCCAGGTCGCCGAGCACCTTGGCGATCACGCCCGAGGAGGAGATCCAGGTCACCCCCGCCAGGACCACGGCGGCGACCGGGCCCCAGCCGAGCAGCAGCGCCATGACGGCGCCGGGCAGGGCGTTGAGCGCGGCGTCGACGAGGCCGGCCGGGTACTGCGTCCGCAGGTTGGAGACCAGGTCGCTGGCCGTGTACTCCAGGCCGAGCATCAGCAGCAGGAGGATCACGCCGATCTCGGCGCCGGTGGCGACGAACTCCTCGCTGGCGCCCAGCGGCAGCAGCCCGCCCTCGCCGAAGGCGAGCCCGGCCAGCAGGTAGAGCGGGACGGGGGAGATCTGGAAGCGGCCCGCGAAACGGCCGAGCAGCCCCAGGCCGAGGATGATGCAGCCGAATTCGATCAGGAAGACGGGGGAGGAGTGCATACGCTCACTCCCGCCCGAGTATCGCGGCGGCCGCCTCCACGCCCTCGCGGGTGCCGATCACGATGAGCGTGTCGCCTCCGGCCAGGCGGAAGTCCGGAGCCGGCGACGGGATCGCCTCGGCCCGGCGCAGTACGGCCACGATGGACGCGCCGGTCTCGGTGCGCATCCGGGTCTCCCCCAGCAGCCGCCCGTTCCAGTGCGAGGTGACCGCCAGCTCGATGCGCTCGGCCACCAGGCCCAGCTCGGTGGTGGACAGCAGGTTCGGGCTGTGGTGGGACGGCTTCAGCGCGTCGATCAGCGCCTCCGTCTCCCCCGCGGTCAGCCGCACCGACAGCGCGCACGCGTCGGGGTCGTCCGTGCGGTAGGCGTTCACCGTCCGGGTCCCGTCGCGGTGCGCGACCACCGACAGGCGGCGGCGCTCCCGGGTGGTGAGGTCGTAGCGGACACCTATCCCCGGCAACGGTGTACTGCTCAGGCGTGGAGCACCCACGGCCGTCCCCCCCTGTCTCTTGGGCATAACTTTGGGAAACCTTTAGGTACACCCTACGGTGTCCCCCGATCACCGCGCGGGGTCGTGTGGGCGGCGTCACCCGGGCGGGTGTCCGTGCGGGACAGGACGGCCGGGGCGTGGTGCGCTGGTGGGGTGTCCGTGCTGCCCGAGTCCGTCCGGCGCCTCGCCGCCTGGTGCGCCGTCGTGCTGCTGGTGTCCGGCGTGGTCTGGGTCGCGGTGCGGCTGTGCGTGACGTTCCGGACCGCCGTCACGCCCGTCCTGCTGGCGCTGCTCGGAACGGCGCTGCTGCGGCCGCTGTTCGCGCGGCTGGTGCGGGCCGGGGTCAACCGTTCGATCGCCGCGGCGGTGACCTGCGTCGCCGTGGTGGTGGTCGTCGGCGGGGCCGTGTACATCGTGGTCGCCGCCCTGGTGGACAGCGGGGACCAGATCGTCTCCTCGCTGCGGGCCGCCGCCAGGGCCCTCGCGGCCCGCTTCGGCGCGGCCGGGACCTCGCTGGACGACCTCGCCGCCCACGGCAGGCAGCTGCTGAGCCGGTTCGGCGGCACCGCGGCCTCCAACGTCATCAGCGGGGTCAGCGTGGTCGGCGAGTACCTCGCCATGGCCGTACTGGCCCTGCTGCTCGTCTTCTTCTTCCTGCGCGACTCCCCCCGGGCGGCCCGCGCCCTGCGCACGCTCGCCCCGCACGGCCGCGCCGACGCCGCCGAGGCGATGGCGCACCGGGCCTTCGCGGCGGTGGAGGGCTTCATGCGCGGCACCACCCTGATCGCGCTCATCGACGCGGTGTGCATCACGGTCGGCCTGCTCGTGCTGAAGGTGCCGGGCGCGTTCGGCCTCGGCGCGCTCGTCTTCGTCGGCGCGTACATCCCCTACCTCGGGGCGTTCCTCTCCGGCGCAGTCGCCGTGCTGGTCGCCCTCGCCGACCGGGGGTTCGTGATCGCGCTGTGGGCGCTGGGCGTGGTGCTCGCCGTGCAGGTGCTGGAGGGACACGTGCTGCAACCGGTGATCCAGAGCCGCACCGTGCAGATGCACCCCGCGGTGGTGCTGCTGGCGATCACCGCGGGCGCGTCGGTCGCCGGGATCGTGGGGATGCTGCTGGCGGTGCCGCTGACGGCCGCGGCCTGGGGCGTCGCGCACGAGCTGCACGACCGGTACGCGGCGCGGGACGCCGCCGGGGAGGGGTAGAGGCCCAGGGGAGCCGCAAGGGGGGAGCCGTACGGGTCATGACTTGTCCGCCGGCGGCCGGGGCCGGGACCAGGTGGTCAGGACCAGGTGGTCAGGACTTGTCCGCCGGCCGCTCGTACAGCTCGAACCAGATGCTCTTGCCCTGCCCCCGCGGGTCCACGCCCCACGCGTCGGCGAGCAGTTCGATGAGCACCAGGCCGCGCCCGGAGGAGGCCAGCTCGCCCGGCCTGCGCTTGTGCGGCAGGTCGTCGCCGGCGTCCGACACCTCCACCCGCATCCGCCGCTCGCCCTTGTCCCCGCTCACGTCGGCGATCAGCAGCGCGTCCGCGTCGGTGTGCACGAGCACGTTGGTGAGCATCTCCGACAGCAGCAGCACCGCCGAGTCCACCTGTTCCTCGGACGACCAGTCGTGCAGCAGCTCCCGCAGCTGCTGGCGGGCCACCGCGACCCGCTCGGGCTCGGCCTGCGCGACCGTCAGCAGGGTGCGCCGGGTCTGGACCCGCACCGCGGCGCCGTCGGCCCGGTCGCGGCGCCTGCTCAGCAGCAGGACGGCGATGTCGTCCTCGCGGCGGTCGACCAGCGGGCCGGTGGTGTGGTGCGAGGAGGGACCGTGCACCGCCTGCACGAGCGCGTCGGCCAGCGACTCGGTGTCGCCCTCGTGCCGCTCCAGGATCGTGCGGATGCGCTGCCAGCCGGTGTCCAGGTCGTGGCCGCCGGTCTCGATCAGGCCGTCCGTGCAGATCATCATGGTCTCGCCGGGCTGCAGCGTGAACCGGGTCGTCGGGTAGTCGGCGTCCGGGTCGACGCCGAGCGGCAGCCCGCCCGCCGTGGGCCGTTGCAGCACCGTGCCGTCCGCCATGCGGATCACCGGCTCCGGATGTCCCGCGCGGGCGACCTCCAGCACGCCGTTGTGGGGGTCGACCGCGGCGTACAGACAGGTCGCGAAGCGCAGATCGCCGGTGTCGTCGGCCTCGGTGATGCCGTGCAGGAAGCGGGAGGCGCGGGTGAGGACCGCGTCCGGGCGGTGGCCCTCGGAGGCGTAGGCGCGCAGGGCGATGCGCAGCTGCCCCATCAGCCCGGCGGCCCGCACGTCGTGGCCCTGCACATCCCCCATCACCAGGGCGAACCGTCCCTCGCGGCGCCGGTGCCCGCCCCTGGAGGTCCCCCCGGGCAGCGGGATCATGTCGTACCAGTCGCCGCCCACCTGCAGGCCTCCGCCGGTGGGGACGTAGCGGGCCGCCAGGTCCATGCCCGGGACCTCGGGGCCCAGCGTGGGCATCATCGAGCGCTGCAGTCCCTCGCTCAGCTCGCGCTCGGACTCGGCGGTCCCCGCCCGCGAGAGGGCCTGCGCCAGCATGCGCGCCACCGTGGTCAGCACCGAGCGCTCGTCGGGCGTGAAGGCCACCGGGTAGGCGAAGGCCGCCATCCACGCGCCCATCGTGCGGCCGGAGGCGGTCAGCGGCAGGAACGCCCAGGACTGCCGGTTGAAGCGCTGGGCCAGCGGCCAGGTCAGCGGGTAGCGGGACTTGTACTCCTCGGGGGAGGAGAGATACACGGCCCGGCCGGTGCGGACCACCTCGGCGGCCGGATAGTCCGTCTCCAGCGACATGTGCACGAACGGCCCCTCGTCGCCGGGCCGCTGGCCGTGGTGGCCGATGATCGTCAGCCGGTCGCCCTCCACCCCGAACACGGCCAGCCCGTCGGGGGAGAATCCGGGCATCGACAGGCCGGCCGCGACCCGCAGCACCTCCGCGGTGGACCGCGCCTCGGCCAGCGCCCGGCCGGCGTCCAGCAGGAACGCCTCCCGCGAGCGCCGCCAGTCACCGGTGACCGCGCTGCGCCCGGCCGGGGAGCCCGGGGTGGGCTCGGCGACCTCCTGGAGGGTGCCGATCAGCTCGTACGCCCTCTTGTGGGCGTCGAAGGCGGGCTTGGAGCGGCTGCGCACCACCCGGATGATCCGGCCGCGCTCGTCCATGATCCGGACGCGCACCT
Source organism: Streptomyces sp. NPDC004065 (assembly GCF_044903565.1). NCBI lineage: Bacteria > Bacillati > Actinomycetota > Actinomycetes > Kitasatosporales > Streptomycetaceae > Streptomyces > Streptomyces sp. NPDC004065. Next base: position 104,026 of record NZ_JBJDQT010000013.1, read on the forward strand.
CGGCGAGCGTGCCCTCGGCGGCGGCGAGCTGCACCACGCCGGTGATCTCGTTCCAGTCGACCGGGTGCAGACGGGCGCGTACCTGGGCCTCCGTCAGGGTGGTCGCCCGCTCGGGCAGCCCGAGCAGCCGGGCGGCCTCGGCGTCGACCGCCACCAGTCCGGTGGCGGTGTCCCAGTGCCACACCCCGGTCGCGAGGGAGGCGAGGACGTCCCCCACGGCGGGCAGGGGCTCACCAGTGCGCATTGCCCCACTGTAAGAAGATGCGATCGGACACTGCCACCGATGACGTACGGGCGCACGGACGGGGGTGACGGGTGCATGGGTGGGGGTGACGGGTGCACGGGTGGGGGTGACGGGCGGCAGGCGGGGGTGACGGGCGATAAGGGCGAGCCGGTCGTGGCCCGGCCGGTACCCTTGACGGGTCCGGGCCGTGCCCGCCCGGACGAGCCGGGAGCGCCCCGGCGATCCCCGATCCGCGAAGACTGGATGAACGACGATGCATCGGTACAGGTCCCACACCTGCGGCGAGCTCCGCGCCTCTGACGTCGGCACCGGCGTCCGGCTCAGTGGCTGGCTGCACAATCGGCGCGACCTGGGCGGCATCCTCTTCATCGATCTGCGCGACCACTACGGGATCACGCAGCTCGTCGCCCGTCCCGGCACGCCCGCCTACGACGCCCTGGACAAGCTGTCCAAGGAGACGGTGGTCCGGGTCGACGGCCAGGTGGTTTCACGTGGAACGGAGAACGTGAACCCGGACCTGCCCACCGGTGAGATCGAGATCGAGGTCGGCGAGGTCGAGGTGCTCGGCGCCGCCGCCCCGCTGCCCTTCACGATCAACGCCGAGGACGGGGTCAACGAGGAGCGGCGCCTGGAGTACCGCTTCCTGGACCTGCGCCGCGAGCGCATGCACCGCAACATCATGCTGCGTACGGCCGTGATCTCGGCCATGCGCCAGAAGATGGCCGCGATGGGCTTCAACGAGATGGCGACGCCCATCCTGTCCGCCACCTCCCCCGAGGGCGCCCGCGACTACGTGGTGCCCTCGCGGGTGCACCCGGGCAAGTTCTACGCGCTCCCCCAGGCGCCGCAGCAGTTCAAGCAGCTGCTGATGATCTCCGGGTTCGACCGCTACTTCCAGATCGCGCCCTGTTTCCGCGACGAGGACGCCCGCGCCGACCGCTCGCCGGGCGAGTTCTACCAGCTCGACATCGAGATGTCCTTCGTCGAGCAGGAGGACGTCTTCCAGCCGGTCGAGAAGCTGATGACCGAGCTGTTCGAGGAGTTCGGGGGCGGCCGCCACGTCACCTCGCCCTTCCCGCGCATCCCGTTCCGCGAGGCGATGCTGAAGTACGGCTCCGACAAGCCGGACCTGCGGGCCAAGCTGGAGCTGGTGGATGTCACCGACGTCTTCGAGGGCTCCGGGTTCAAGGCGTTCGCCGGCAAGCACGTGCGCGCGCTGCCGGTGCCGGACACCGCCTCCCAGCCCCGCAAGTTCTTCGACCAGCTCGGCGAGTACGCGGTGGAGCAGGGCGCCAAGGGCCTGGCGTGGGTGCGGGTCGGCGAGGACGGCACGCTGACCGGCCCGATCGCCAAGTTCCTCACCGAGGAGAACGTCGCGGAGCTGACCAAGCGGCTGTCCCTGGCCGCCGGGCACGCGGTGTTCTTCGGCGCGGGCGAGTTCGACGAGGTCTCCAAGATCATGGGCGCGGTGCGGGTGGAGGCCGCCCGGCGCGCCGGCCACTTCGAGGAGGGCGTCTTCCGCTTCTGCTGGATCGTCGACTTCCCGATGTACGAGCGGGACGAGGAGACCGGCCGGATCGACTTCTCCCACAACCCCTTCTCGATGCCGCAGGGCGGCCTGGAGGCCCTCGAGACCCAGGACCCGCTGGACATCCTCGGCTGGCAGTACGACATCGTCTGCAACGGCGTCGAGCTGTCCTCCGGCGCGATCCGGAACCACGAGCCGGACATCATGCTCAAGGCCTTCGAGATCGCGGGCTACGACCGTGAGACGGTCGAGGAGAAGTTCGCGGGCATGCTGCGCGCCTTCCGCTTCGGCGCCCCGCCGCACGGCGGCATCGCGCCGGGCGTCGACCGCATCGTGATGCTGCTCGCCGACGAGCCGAACATCCGCGAGACCATCGCCTTCCCGCTCAACGGCAACGCCCAGGACCTGATGATGGGCGCACCGACGGAACTGGAGGAGTCCCGCCTGCGCGAACTCCACCTGACGGTACGCAAGCCCCAGCCGAAGTAACCGGCCCACGGCCCACGAAGGCGCCCGGGACCTCGCGTCCCCGGGCGCCTTTCCGCTGCCACGGGCAGCCGCGGGCCGGCGTGCTTGCCGAGGAAGCGGCGGGTGCCGTACGCGCGGTTTCCTCAGCGCCGAAGGCGTATTCCCACTCGGATCAGCTCGCGGCCGTGATCGGGCAGTGTGCTCATGGTGTCCTGAAGGAGTACCCCAGCCAGGGTATCGGGCCGGGCCGTAATCAGGAGGGGGCGCTGTACGCCGTCGGTGGGCCTCACTACTGCTCGTTGCTGCCTTCTTCGTAGCGGGGCAGGTCCTTGGTGGAGATGGTCCAGTCGGCGATGGTGACGTCCTCGCCGTAGACGAAGTCCTTGCGGGTGGCGTAGCGGGGGCCGTCGGGGGTGGGGTGGATGTCGGTGAGGACGGCGCCGGTGCCGGTGCGGGGGTCGAAGATCGCGTAAACGGGGACGCCGATCAGGGGGTAGTCGCGCAACTTGGTCACCCAGTCGTTGTCCGGGTTGGACCGGGAGACGATTTCGATGGCGGCGATGAGCGTACGAGGGTCGAACGCCCCCTGCCCCTCCATGTCCGCCTCGGCGATCACCATGATGTCGGGGCGGCGCATGATGCCTTCCGGCTCCACCTCGACGTCCGGTTCGCCCGTGTGGGCCACGATCTCCTCGGGCATGACCTTCTCCAGGCGTTTCCGGAGGCGGAGCGCGGTGAGCTCGTGCGGCCGCACAGGCGACATCATGTCGAGGACGATTCCTTCTTTGGTGATCTCGAACTTGCCGGGGAGGTCGCCCTCCGTGGACTCCACGAAGTCACGCATGGCCCGGTACAGGTGGGAGGCGCCCTGCTGCGGGTTGTCCGGGGCGATGGTCATGGCGCTCGCTCCTCGTCGTCTGTGCCCAGGGGCAAGGATCGTCGCTTTCATGCTAGGTGGCCCCCGGGAGATCGATCGGGTCGGCAGTCGCGGCAGCGGCCGGGGGCCGGGGCCCGGAAGGCGCGGTCGCAGCCGTCGCAGGTCTGGAGGGGATGGCGGGGCTCGGGGGCCGGCGGGGCCGGTGGACGGAAGGGCGGTGGGGGCGGGAGCTGGGCGGTCAGGCGGTGGGCGAGGAGGGCGGCGGGGCGGATCAGGGGCTCGTTCGGCAGGTTCGCGGTCAGGGCGTGGCGTACGGCGGTGGGGGTGAGGTCGCGCTCCAGCCAGGCGGCGACGCCCGGGGCGAGGTGTTCGGCGTCGGCGGCGGACAGGAGCAGGCGGGGGTCGTGGCGGCGCAGGCCGGCGAGGACGTCGACGGCGGTCTGGAGGAGGGCGGCGGCGGGGAAGGAGGGCCGGGGGACGGCGGGGAGGCGGTGCTTGCGGGGCGCGGGTTCGTCGGGCGCCGCGCGCCGGGCGGCGGGCTTGCGGGTGGTCGTCTCCCGGGCGGCGCGGTGTCCGGGCCGGTTGCAGGAGACCGTGCGGGTGACGATCCGGCCGGTGGGGGTGCGCTCGCGGGTGCGGCGCAGGTAGCCGTGGGCTTCGAGTTCGCGCAGCGCGGCGGCGATGCGGGTCGGGCCCTCGGGGAAGCGGGCGGCGAGGGTCTTGATGTCGACGGCGGTGCCCGGCCGCACCGACTGGATGTAGCAGGCCAGTCCGATGGCGAGCAGGGACAGCTCCCGGTGCTGGGCCAGGTCGTTGCCGATCACCGTAAAGTTCTCGCTGTGGCGGACGTGGTCGTGGACGACGCCGGCGGTCCGGTGCCCGTCGGGGTGGTTCTTGCCCCGGATACGGGACTGGGCGGGCGCGGGCGCGCTAGGGTTTTCGGTATCCATCGGGAAGGTCCGTTCTTCCTCGGTGGTCAGGCCCTCGCACTGGGAATGCCAGTCCCGGCGAGGGCCGTTCCATGTCTCTGGGGTTGTCGGGTGCTGCTGGCGCCGAGCGTAGGGCAGGCAACCGGTCCCGGATCCAGCTCACTTGGGCATATTCACTCGCGGGAGTGAGTTTGCCCGGCGGGAGGGAGGGGTGGGGCTTGGCGGGGTGCTTTCTCCCCAGTGGGTAGTGCATGGGGAGCGCAGGCCGGACCGGAGCGTGGGCGGTCGTGTTCCGGTGACTCCGGGGCGGGGAGGGTGAGTTCGGCCCAGACGGTCTTGCGGGGCGGCAGGCTGTGGGTGACTCCCCAGCGGTCGGCGAGAGCGGCGACGAGGGTCAGGCCGCGGCCGGATTCGGCGGTCGGGCCGGCGGGGGGTGGGTGCGGAAGCCGGTCACTGCGCGTGTCGGTGACCTCGATGCGGAGGGTCTCGCCGATCACGTAGAGCAGGAGCCGGAAGTTCCGGCCGGGGACGCGGCCGTGGGTGGCGGCGTTGTTCGCCAGTTCGGCCACGACAAGCCGCGCCGGGTCCAAGGGGACTCCCCACGTGCGCAGTTGTTCGGTGGCGAGCAGACGGGCGAGGCGGGCGCCCCGGGGCGTGGGGGACAGCAGGACGCTGAAGTTGCGCAGGGGGTGTTCGGGGGCGGTGAGTTTCTGATTCACGTGACTCAGCGTGGCCGGATGTGCTTACCGTGGGGAGTGACGCCGTGGTTGCGTACGGTGACTGTCCGGTCGTTGTCCGGTGGTGTCCGGGCCTGTCGGGCCGTCGCGTACGGGTAGGGCGTGGCTGGTGTGAGGCGGTACGACGGAGGGGTGCGCGCATGTCGGTGGACGGCGAGGTACGGCAGCTGAGGACCGAGGCTGACGAGCCGGGGTGGGAGGTGGACCCGGACGACGAGTGGGGCGTGGCCGTGGTCGCCACCGTGGGGCGGCAGTTGAAGCTGCGGCGGGAGGCCGTGGGGATGCGCGCCGGCGACTTCGGGAAGGCCGTGGGGTACGGCGAGGACCTCGTCTACAAGATCGAGAGCGGGAAGAGGATTCCCCGGCCCGAGTATCTGGACAGGGCGGACGAGGTGCTGGGGGCGGGCGGGCTGCTCGCCGCGATGAAGGAGGACGTGGCCAAGGTCCGGTACCCGAAGAAGGTGCGGGATCTGGCGCAGATGGAGGCCCGTGCGGTCGAGATCGGGGTGTACGAGAACAGCAACATCGCGGGTCTGTTGCAGACCGAGGAGCACATGCGGGCGCTGTTTGGCGCGTGGCTTCCCGCCTACTCGGACGAGGAGACAGAGCGCATGGTGGCAGCGCGCCTGGCCCGCCGTTCAATCTTCGAGCGGTCACCCGCGCCGACGCTCAGCTTCGTCCAGGAAGAGTCGACGCTCCGGCGCCCGGTCGGGGGCAGAATGGTGTGGCGCCGACAGCTCGAACGCTTGCTTGAGCTGGGGGAGTTGCGGAATGTGTCGGTCCAGGTCATGCCGACAGACGTCGAGGAACACTTCGGCACGGGCGGCATCATTGAGACGCTGAAGTTCTCGGACGGTACGGCGGTAGGGCGCTCCGAGGGGGCGTTCAACGGCCGCCCGGTGACTGATCCGAAGCAGATCCGCATCCTTGACCTGCGCTATAGCATGATCCGGGCCCAGGCGCTCACGCCCCGAGAGTCGCGGGCGTTCATCGAGCAGATGCTTGGAGAATCATGAGCGGCAACCCTACCCCCAGCGATGGCCCCGCGCTGGCGTGGTTCAAGAGCAGCTACAGCAGCAGCGGCGACGGCAACTCCTGTGTGGAGGTCGCGACCACTCCTGGCGCGATTCACGTCCGTGATTCCAAGTACTGCGACGCCGGCCCCCGCCTCGCGCTGGCGCCGCACGCGTGGGCGGACTTCGTGACGTACGCGTCCGGAAGCTGAGCCCTCGATCGGCGGAGCCCGGAGTCCTGACGTGGACTCCGGGCCCGCTCGCTCAGTGCCGGGTCGCGCGTTCCGCGGCGAACAGGCCGAGCAGTTCGTCTGCAGAGGTGACGGTGACCGCACGGTCGAACAGGCGGGTGAGGAAACCGGCGTCGGGGCACGTGGTGATCGCACGGCGCATGTCCTTCTCCACCTCGATGTCCCGCGTCTCCATGAGGCGTAGGACCGCCGCCGACCATCCTGAGACGTAGCCCGCGACGAACCCCTGGGTCCACTGCCCGACGTGCTCCACGTTGCCCGCCACCTTGGCGTGCAGGTCGGCCAGCTCCCGCATGGAGACGGAGCCGCTCTGTCTGAGGTCCTCCAGCCCGCTGTAGAAGTCGGCCAGCACCTTGTTCGCGGGGATCCCCAGGGCAAGACACGTCATCGTGAACTGGAGGAGCTCGGCCAGCTCCGGCTGCCCCCCTGTCTCCGCTTCCTCTTCCTCTTCCTTCCCGGCGTCGGTGGGTGGGGGCTGGTCAGGCTCGGTCACCGGTGTCCTCCGGCGTGTCCGCGTCCCCGTCGAACAGGTCCTCCGCACGGGTGACCGTGCGGGCGCGCTCCAGCCAGGCGTCGAGACGGTCCAGGTCGGTGCAGGTGGTGATGCGCTCGCGCACGGCGTCCGGTACGGGGATACCGCGCACCTCCAGTACGAGCAGGATCCCCTTCGCCTCTCCTTCGGCTCTGCCTTCGGCCTTGCCTTCGGCCTTGCCCTCGAGGTACGCCGTCTCACGGACCGTGCCTCGGCCGGGGAAGTAAGTGACGAAAGACATGATTTCCCTCCATTTTTCTCCGGCTGGAGTGTCACCCAGGTTGATGTCCAGGAACTCGTAGAAGTAGCCGGCGGTCTCAGGGTCGGTCTGCAGTGTTTCCTGAAGGGCACGGTCGATCGCCTCCAGTATGGCCTCGCTTTCCGGGCTGCGGGCGTGAGCCAGGGCGGAGAGCACCGCCAGGGCGAGGTTCTTCGCCGCCGTCCGGGGATCCGTGATCACGGGAAGGTTGTGCGGCCCGGCGACCAGCGGAAACGTCCGCAGGGCTGTCCAGCCCCGGGTCCCGCAGTCGAACGGGCCGACCGCCCACTTGGCCGTGGCGGGGTCCTGGCAGACGACCAGAAGCAGTACCGGCAGCCTGTGCTTGGCCTGGAGGTAGGCGATGTAGTAGGCCCAACTCGACTCCTTGCTCTCGACCTTCTTCGACTGTGACTCGATGGCGAGCAGGAAGTCGTCCCCGTCGGACGGGCCGACCCGCAGGACGGTGTCCAGGCGACGCTCCAGCGGCCGTGTCTCCGTCGCGTCGGTGGTGATGGCGTCCACGGTGGCTTTTCCAGGCAACGGGACACCCAGCACCCCGAACACGGGGGTGAGGATTTCGGGCCGCTCCTGGAAGATGCGGTGCATGCCCTCGTGAGCTGATGTGACCATGAGCGCAACGTAGGCTGATCAAGAAGCCGTTTTCCGGGCGATCGCGGGGCATTCACTCTTCCGGGGGGCGAATAAACGTTCACGCGGTCCGGGGAACGGACCGAGGCCCGGACCGACCCGTCAGGGTCGGGTTCCGGGCCTCGTCCGCACGTGGTGGAGGCGTTACGCGGCCGGCTTCCCGGCCTGCCGGGTCACGCCTCGCCGCCGAAGCGCTCCTTGTATGCGGCCAGGTCCTCGTCCGTGAGCTTGGCGAAGAGGACCGGGGGCACGGTGAAGGGGGTGCCGGCCGGGAGCGAGGTCAGGGACTTCGCCTCGTCCTCGGTCACCCAGGTCGCCGTGTCGTCCTGCAGGGAGAACGCGGCCCGCATCGCCTTCGCCGTCGCCGGGATGAAGGGCTCGGAGACGACCGCGTAGAGGTGGATCAGGTTCATCGCGGTGCGCAGGGTGAGCGCCGCGCCGTCCTTGTCCGTCTTGATCTCCAGCCAGGGGGCCTTCTCCTCGAGGTAGGAGTTGCCCGCCGACCACAGGGCGCGCAGCGCGGCGGCCGCCTTGCGGAACTGGAGGGCCTCCATGTGCTCCTCGTACTCGGCGAGGAGACGGGCGATCTCCTCACCCAGGCGCGCCTCCGCCTCGCCGGGCTCGCCGCCCGCCGGGACCTCCTCGCCGAAGCGCTTGCGGGAGAAGGACAGGACGCGGTTGACGAAGTTGCCCAGGGTGTCGGCCAGGTCCTTGTTCACCGTGGCCGTGAAGTGCTCCCAGGTGAAGGACGCGTCGTCGGACTCGGGGGCGTTGGCGATGAGGAAGTAGCGCCAGTAGTCGGCCGGGAGGATCTCCAGGGCGTGGTCGGTGAAGACGCCCCGCTTCTGCGAGGTGGAGAACTTGCCGCCGTAGTACGTCAGCCAGTTGAACGCCTTGACGTAGTCGACCTTCTTCCACGGCTCGCGCACACCCAGCTCGGTGGCCGGGAACATCACGGTGTGGAAGGGGACGTTGTCCTTCGCCATGAACTCCGTGTAGCGGACCTCGTCGTCGACGTCGTACCACCACGACTTCCAGTCGCGGGCGGCCGGGTCCTGGTCGGCCCACTCCTTCGTCGCGCCGATGTACTCGATCGGCGCGTCGAACCAGACGTAGAAGACCTTGCCCTCGGCCGCCAGCTCCGGCCAGGTGTCCGCGGGCACCGGGACGCCCCAGTCCAGGTCGCGGGTGATCGCGCGGTCGTGCAGGCCCTCGTTCAGCCACTTGCGGGCGATGGAGGAGGCCAGCTGGGGCCAGTGCGCCTCGTGGCGCGCCACCCACTCCTCGACCTCGTGCTGGAGCTTGGACTGGAGCAGGAACAGGTGCTTGGTCTCGCGGACCTCCAGGTCCGTGGAGCCGGAGATCGCCGAGCGCGGGTTGATCAGGTCGGTCGGGTCCAGCACCCGGGTGCAGTTCTCGCACTGGTCGCCGCGCGCCCGGTCGTAGCCGCAGTGCGGGCAGGTGCCCTCGACGTAGCGGTCCGGCAGGAAGCGTCCGTCGGCCGGGCTGTAGACCTGGCGGATCGCGCGCTCCTCGATGAAGCCGTTCTCGTTGAGCCTGCGGGCGAAGTGCTGGGTGATCTCCACGTTCTCCGCGGAGGAGCTGCGGCCGAAGTAGTCGAAGGCCAGCGCGAAGCCGTCGTACACCGCCTTCTGCGCGTCGTGCGCCTGCGCGCAGAACTCGTCGACCGGCAGGCCCTGCTCCTTGGCGGCCAGCTCCGCCGGGGTGCCGTGCTCGTCGGTCGCGCAGATGTACAGCACGTCGTGGCCGCGCTGGCGCAGGTAGCGCGCGTACACGTCCGCCGGGAGCATGGACCCCACCATGTTGCCCAGGTGCTTGATCCCGTTGATGTACGGAAGGGCGCTGGTGATGAGGTGTCGAGCCATCGCGGGCTGCTCCCAAGTCGGTACGCGGGGTGACGCCGGGCGGAGTCTTCCGGGCCGTCCGATTCGTCTACGAACCTTGAAATCGTAGCCGACACGGGTACGCCGCCCGCTTCCCGTTTTACGGGGTGGGAAGCGGACGGCGCGGGAGTCCGTACGGCTGCCGCACGAATGCCGTGCGGCTGCCGTGCGGCGGGGCGGTGTGCTACGGGCGCCAGGCGGCCAGTACGCCCTCGTAGAGCTCCTTGTCCGTGAGCTCGCGGGGGGTGGGGCCCGCGTGGAAGAACGAGGTGTTCTCGGTCTTCAGTTTGCGGAGGTAGTCGAAGGCCTTGTTGTCGTGCTCGCCGAAGGCGACGAAGGAGAAGAACACGGTGGGGTGGCTCTTCGCCGCGTCGGTGAGGGCCTGGGTGGCCGGGGTCTTGGCGTCGGGGGCGCCGTCCGTCTGGAAGACCACGAGGGCGGGGGCGTCGGAGCCGGCGGTCTTGCCGTGGTGGGCGAGGACCTCCTCCACCGCCGCGTGGTAGCTCGTACGGCCCATCCGGCCGAGGCCCGCGTGCACCTCGTCGATCTTGTTCTCGTGGTCCTCGAGGGTGAGGTCGGCGGTGCCGTCCACCTCCGTGGAGAAGAACGTGACGTGGACGGTCGCCTCGGGGTCGAGGTGGGCGGCGAGCGCGAGGGTCTGCTCGGCGAGGGCCTGGGCGGAGCCGTCCTTGTAGTACGGGCGCATGGACGCGGAGCGGTCCAGGACCAGGTAGACCTTGGCGCGGGCGCCGGCGAGGTCGTTCTTCTTGAGGGCGGCCGCGGCCGCGCGGTAGGCGCTGGCGAGGCCGGGGGCGCGGGACTTCACCCGGGCGAGGGTGAGGGCGGGGTCGGCCTTGGCCGGGGGGTCCGTCTCGGTGGGCGGCTCCGCGGTGGGTTCCGCCTGCGGGGCGGGGGTTCCGGCCTCGGCGGGAGGCTCCGCCTGGGGGGCGGTTTCGGCCTCGGCTTCGCCTTCGGCCGGGTCGTTCCCACCCGCACCACCCGTGCCGGTTTCGTCGTCGGGTGCGGGTGACGCCTGCGGGGGTGCCTCGCCGTCGGCGGCTTGCGGGGTGTCGTCCGTGGGGGCCTGGGCGGGCTCCTCCGCGGCGGCCGGGGCCGCTGCCGGCTCGGCGGACGGTTCCGGTTCCGGTTCCGGATCCGGATCCGGGGTGGGGGCCGGCTTCTCGGCGGTCGCGGGTTCCGGCTGCTGCGGCTCGGCTTCCGGGGCCGGCTCGGGGGCCGGCGCTTCGGCGGCCTCCGGCTCGGCGGCCGGGGTCGGCTCCTCTGCCGTGGGCTGGGGCTCGGCGGCGGTCTCCGGGGCCGGGGCGGGCTCCTCCGCGGCGGCCGGTTCGGGAGCCGGTTGCGGGGTCGGGGTCGGCGCCGGCTCCTGGGCGGCCGGTTCCGGCTCAGGGGCGGGCTCACGCTCGGCGGCCGGTTCCGCGGCCGGGGCGGGCTTCTCCGCGGCGGGCTCCGGGGTGGTGGCCGGTTCGGCGGTCGGCTGCTCCGCCGTGGCCCGCTGTTCGGCGGCCGGTTCCGGGGCCGGGGTCGGCTCCTCGGCGGCGGGCTCGGGCTTCGGGGCCGGTTCGGAGGCCGGGAGGTCCACGGGCTGGGACTGCTTGGGGACCGTGATGCTGTCGAAGGCCGCCGAGACCAGGTCGTGCTCGCCCCGGGGGTCGGGGACGTGCGCCGACGCGGGAGGCTCGGCCGCCGGGGACGGGACCTTCGGCTCCGGTCGCGGCGCGGCGGCGGCCTCGGCCGGGGCCGATTCCTGGGCCGAGACCTGTTCCGCACCCTCTGCTTCGGCCGCACGCCCCTTGCGTGACCGGCCGAACGCGTTCCGCAGGCGAGTGAGAATGCCCATGTGCGCAACCCTTCGCGTGAATTGATCCCGTCAATCCCTGGCCAGGACGGACACGTAAGGTTAGCGGCCCGGAGGGGCGTTCCCGGGCAGGGGCGGAAAGCTGAGATCAGGCCGTGTCCGGGCGGGCGGCGCCCGGCTGCCGGACGTGCAGCGTGAGGTCGGTCAGCAGGGCGCGGTGGTCCGTGCCGGACAGGGTCAGGAACCGGGCCGCGGTCGCGGAGAAGTCCTGGGACACGAGCACGTGGTCGATCTGCGCGCCCAGCGTGGGCGCGGTGCGCGACGGCCAGCTGGGGGTGCGCTCGGCACCGGCCAGGCGGGCGGCGTCGTACAGGCCGGTGTCGAGGATGCGGCGGAAGGCCGCGTGGTCCTGGGAGGCGTTGAAGTCGCCGGCCAGGATCGTCGGAGTGCCCCGGGCAGCCGCCGCGAACGCCCTCAGCCGCCCGAGCTCCCGGTGCCAGAGCGCCGTCTGGCCGGGCAGCGGCGGCATGGGGTGCGCGAGCTGGAGCCGTACGGCGTGGCCGCGCACGTCGGCGACCGCGCCCGGCATGCCCATCGTGCCGGTGACTCCCGCGGTGGCCCGCAGCGCGTACCGGCTGAGGATGACCGAACCCTTCGAGCCGGGCGCCTCCACGGCCCGCCGGTACGGGTAGTCGGCGCCGGCCTCCCGCCGCAGTGCCGCCCGGCAGACGTCCTCGCACTCCTCCACGAACACGATGTCCGGCCGCTCCCGGCGGATCACGGGCACCAGGGCCGGGGTGCCGCGGCCGAACTCGACGTTGGAGGTGAGCACGCGCAGCCGTGCCACGGGCGCGCCGGCCGGGTCGGCGGTCCTGCCGTACGGCTCGATGTACCAGGCCAGCAGTCCCAGCACCGCCACGCCCCAGACCGCGCCCACCCACCAGCGGCCGAGCAGCGCGAGCGCCAGGGCCAGTCCGGTGGGCGCGAGCAGCCACGGGAGGAAGGCGAGGAGCTGCGGTACGGGCGTGATGCCGTCGCTGTCGGCGAGGCGGCAGCCGACGACGACGCTCACGGCGGCCAGCAGCAGTCCGGCGCACCCGGTCCCGAGGCGCCGTCCGCGCCGGTTGGTGCCGTCCACGGGGGAGGAGCCTACGAGTGGTCGTTCCCCTCGCGCCAGGAGTGTGCCCAGCGCATGCCTGCCAGGAGTGTGCCCAGCGCATGCCTGCCAGGAGTGTGCCCAGCGCATGCCTGCCAGGAGTGCTCCCGTCCTGCCGGTGGCCGGCCGCCGTGTCAGGCCTCGATGCCGGTGGGGGCCTGGGGCGGGGACGCCACCTGGGTCTGCGGCGGGGTGGGGGGCTGGGCCGCCGTGGAGGTCTGTGGCGGGGTGGGGGGCCGCGGCGGGGTGGTGGGCTGGAGCGCCGGGGGTGGTGCCGGGACCGTGCCTCCGCCGTGGGTCCGGGCGTGGAGCAGGCGGGCGCCGAGAAGGCGGGCGTTCAGCAGTCGGGCGCGGAGCAGACGGACGCGGAGCATTCGCACGAGGCGGGTGCGCACGGAGCGGCCGCGGGTGGCGGGGCCGCTGTGGGCGGGGCGGGCGCGGGCGGGGCTGGTGCGGGCGGCGACGGTGTCGGGGCCGGGCCGGCGCGGGCGGCTGAGGCGGCCGGTGAGCCAGGTCAGGGCGGCCACCGTCAGGCCGAGCCCGACCAGTGACCAGGAGGCCGTGCGCAGCGTGGCCGTGAGGGCGTCGTAGACCGCGCCGACGGCGGGGCGGGACACCTCCCGGGGCAGGTCGGCCAGGGTCATTCCGCGGCCGACGGCCAGGGCGAGCGCGAGCAGGGCGCCGCCGAGGGCGGTGCCGAGCGCGGTGGCGGTGAGCGCACGGCGGCGGCAGGCGGCCAGGACGATGCCGGCGACGGCGAACGCGACGGCGGCGACCGGAAGCCAGAAGCCCGCGACTTCGAGCACGTGGAACCCCTTCCGCAGACGGCCCAGTTCCTGGGCCGGGAGCAGGGCGACCTCGGTGTGCTGCACCGGGATGCGGTGCGCGAGCGGCACGTGGTCCCGGGTGAGCCGGGCCTTCACCTGCGCGGTGACGGGCGCCAGATCGACGGTGACCGGGCGGTCGCGCTCGTCGCGCAGCGCGCGCAGTACGGCGTCGTGGGCGGCCCGGTTGCCCTCGTCCCAGGCGGTACGGAACGCTGCGGTCCGGGTGAACGAGCGCACCGCGTCGCGCACGAACGGGGCGACGGTGCCGTGCAGGGCCCGGGCGTCCATCTGGTGGCCGACCTCGCGCAGGATGCCCTCCCCGACGGCCTCCGCGACGGCGTCGCGGACCGCCGGGTCGCGGGCCAGGGGCGCCATCGTGGTGACGTAGCGGCCGGTGTCGGCGAGGCCGTACGCCGCCCAGGCCGACAACGCGCCGAACGGCACGAGCAGGCACGACAGCGTGATCAGCACGGCCGACAGGCCGCTTCGCAGGCGTCGGGACACGCTCCCAGGCAATGCCGGGCGGGGCGGCGCCGCGAGCGGGGGGCCGCGTTCGGGTGAATGGCCGCCCGTCACCGCGGCCGAGTGGGGGAAGTGCACCCGTCACGGCGGCCCGGCCGCCCGCCCGACCGGCGGTGCACGGGCCGCCCGACGGTGGACATGGGACATGCGGGAGCCGCCCGGCGGTGGACATGCCCGGGCCCGCCCGGCGGTGGATGGGCCGTCCGCCCGGCGGTGTGCGGGCCGCACGGTGACCGCGGGCCGCGGGTCGCCGTCCGCGGCCCACGGTCACCGCGCGTGCCTCAGATGCGGTGCCCCTCCGCGTCCTCGTGCGTGTAGAACCAGTAGAAGCACATGAGGCCGACCGCCACGCCGAGGGCCAGGGAGATGCCCACGGCGAGCAGCACCGACTGGCCGGTCTGGCTGTACAGAAAGCCGATCGTCAGGCCGGTGAAGGCGAACCACATCGCGGCGTGCGTCTCGCGCTTCAGGCGCGGCCCCAGGCGCAGCGCCCCCGCCATCAGCAGCGCGAACACGATCGCGCTGACGAAGCCGAACAGGATGTTCCAGCCGGTGATCGGCCCGCCGGCGCGGCGGTTGGCCGCGGCCCAGTAGCCGTAGAGGAGCCCGAGCACTACGGGCACCGCCCACCGTGCGATGCGATGGGTCCGGTCGCTGAGGACGTTGGGCGGGCGGGTGCGGGTGCCGCGGGTGGGACGGGCCGTCACCTGTGCCGGGTGAGCCATGGAAGCCCTCCTTGCTCTGGTAGCCCCCGCCTACCAGAGCACACCTGGGCCCGGGGCCTGGCAAGTCGGTGGACGGTGCGGATGCGGTGAGAAGTGCGGGCGCGCCGTGCGCGTGCGGGCGCGCGGTGCGCACGCGGGAGCGCGGATGCGGCACGGGTCCGCCTGTGCTGTGCTGAGGGTCGTGAGCGACGGCGGCAGGGGTCACGGACGGAGAGACGCGGACCCGTGGACCGGTCGTGGGAGCATCCCGCAGCGGTACCAGCCGCCGGGCGAGACCGACGCGCAGCGGCACCCGTTGCTGCGGGTGCGCGGGCGCAGCGTGGCCTGGCTGCCGCCGCTGCTGCTGCTCCTGGCGGTCGTGGCGGTCGACCGGGCCACGGGGGGCGAGTTCCGGACCGTCTCCTGGATCGTGCTGGTGCCCGCCATCTCCGCCGCGCTGTGCGGGGTGTGGGGCACGGCCGTGCTCGCCGCGCTGTCGATCGTCGCCTACGTCGCGGTGGACACCTCCTGGCCGCACCAGTACCGGACCGGGATACCCGACTTCATCCTGGTCGCGGCGGGCGGCGCCCTGTCGGTGCTGGCCTGCGTGGTCCGGGTGCGCGGCGAGCGGCGGATGCTGCACATGCAGGATGTCGCGGCGACCACCCGCCGTGCCGTGCTGCGCCCGCTGCCGCCGGGCTACGGCGGCCTGGACCACGCGGGCGTGTATCTGGCGGCGGACTCCGACGCCCGTATCGGCGGCGACTTCTACGACATCCAGCCCGGCACGGGCGGCACCCGCGTGCTCCTCGGCGACGTGCAGGGCAAGGGGCTCGGCGCGGTGGACGCGGCGGCGGCGCTGCTCGGCACGTTCCGGGAGGCCGGTCACCGCGAGGCGGACCTGGCCGCGGTCGCCGACCGGCTGGAGCAGCGCATGGTGCGCCACCGCGAGCACACGGCGGCCCTCGGGCGGGACGACGACGACCGCTTCGCCACCGCCGTGCTGCTCGGCTTCCCCGACGACGACCCCGGCACGGTCAAGGTCGTCAACTTCGGTCACGAGCCGCCACTCGTGGTCGGGCCCCGGGGGGTGCGGCAGCTCCCGCCCGGCGACGGACTGCCGCTCGGCCTGGGGAAGCTCACCAAGAGGGGCCTGCCGCCGGTGAAGCGGGCGCGGCTCGCGCCGGGCGAGACGCTGCTGCTGTTCACGGACGGGGTGACCGAGGCCCGCGACCGAGGCGGGAACTTCTACCCGCTCGCCGAGGAGGTGGCCCGCGCGCTGGCCGCCGACCCGCGCACCGCCGAGCCGGAGCGCCTGGTCGCCCTGGTCCGGGACGGCACCCTGCGCCACTGCGCGGGGCACCTCGGCGACGACACGACGATCTTCGCCGTGCGCCGCCGGGCCGCGCCGGACGACGCCGGGGCCGTGCGTCACCCGGAGAACTGACGGGCTGCGGACCTGACGGGCCGGGAACCTGACGGGCCGGGGACCTGACGGGTCGGGGACGTGACCGGTGGGGAACCTGGCGAGTTGGGGACCGGAAAGGGCGCGGACCGGAAACGGCGGGGACCGGAAAGGGCGGGGACCTGACGGGCCAGGGGCGTGACGGGTCGGGGAGCTGACGGTCGGGGACTCCCGTCGGTTGCGGACCTGACGGGTTCCGGCGCCCGCTCGCACCACCCACCACCGGGGCCGCGCCAGGCTACGGTGCTGCCGTACGCGACCGACCGGAACACCGACGTGGGGGGACGATGCCCGGAACCGGAAACGGAACCGTGCTGCTGATCGCGGCCGCGCCGGCGGGCCGGGGGCGTCTGGTGGACGCCGCCTCGGTGCTGCCGGTGCTGGCCGCCGTCGAACCGTCCGTGCTCTCCGGCACCGGCACCGCGCACGTCGTCGAACTGGCCGACCCGCTGGAGCCGCAGGCCGTGCTCACCCGGCTGCGCGCCGCCGCGGCGGCCCCCGGCCCGCTGACCGTCTTCCTCACCGGCCAGCTCCAGCTCGACCGGCGCCAGCACCTGCCCCACCTGGCGCTGGCCCGCACCACCCCGGCGACGGTGCGCTACACGGGCCTGCCCTGGCACTGGCTGCGCGACGAGTTCCGGCTGCGCCCGGACGGCACCACCACGCTCGTTGCCGATCTGCACGCGGACCCGGAGAGCTGGCGGCGGCTGCGGGAGCGCCCGCTGGACGCCGGGCGCAACGTCGCCCTGTACGGCCGGATCGCGCCGCCGCCGTCCCGCCGCGCGGTGGCGGCGCCGTCGTACATGAAGGCGGTGGCGACCCTGCTGCGCAGCGGGCACCGGCCGGCGCCGGAGCAACTGCACGAGCGGGCGCTGGCCCGGCTGGCGGGCGGGGACGGCGACCCGGGGCTGGTGCTGACCGCGCGGCGGCCGTCGGCGGCCGATCCGCACGCCGCCGTCGCCGCCTGCGTGCGCGAGGGACGGCACGGCGACGCCGACGCGCTCGCCGCCCGCTGGGAGCGGGCCGCGGCGCAGACGCACGGGGCCGCCTCCGAGGACGCGCTGCACTGGGCCGAGGTCCGCGCGGACCTGGCCATGCTCGCCGGGGACGCGGCCCGCAGCTGCCGGGCCTGGCTGGCCGTCGCCACCACCCGGCTGGCGCTGGGGCAGGCCGCCGACGCCCCGGCGGTCGAGACGGCCGCCGACCGCGCCCACCACCAGTGGGGCAGGCTGCGCGACCCCGCGCAGCTGTGCGAACTGGGGCCCGCGCTCGTCGAGTTGCGCGGCCGGGTGCCCGGCCGGCGGCGCGGCGCGCTGGACGACGTACGGCGCCGGCTGCGGCAGGCGGAGCAGGCCCGCGCCCGGGACGACGGGCTCGCGGGGAGCGGGCAGGTGCCGGCCGCGGGGGCCGGGTCCCGTGAGTCCCTCGCCTAACGGGCCTGGACGGCGGCCGGCCGGTCCGGGGGCACGGGGTCCGCGGCCCTGGCCGGACCCGCGTTGGCGGCGGTCACCAGGGCGGCCACGGCTATCACGGCTGCGCCGAATCCTCTGGCGTAACGTGCGGAGTTGTGTCCATGGCGCGCGACAGTGCGTCCGAGCACGGCAACCGACCTCGCAACGACAGTGATGGATTAAGCGGGTTTAACGCGCTCCCCAACCTAGGGGGTGCGAGGCCCGAACGGGAAGAGGCCAAGGGGGAGTTGGGCCTCCTCTGTGCCCCGGATGTCCGGTGTGCGGGAAGGTCTCGGGGGTCCCGCCGTAAGTCCGCTTACTGGCATGATTAACCGCATGGTGAAGCGGGACGACCCGGAGACCATCGGGCGCCGAGTGCAGCGGCTGCGACGGGAACGGGGGCTGACCCAGCGGCAGTTGGCGGAGCCGGCGTACACCCCCGCCTACATCTCCACCCTCGAGGCCGGGCGGGTGCGGCCCTCCGACGAGGCGCTGAGGCACGTCGCCGAGCGGCTCGGTGTCGCCTACGACGAACTCGCCACCGGACGGCCCGCGCGCCTCGCCACCGACCTGCGGCTGCGGATGACCGAGGCGCAGCGCACGCTCGCCTCCGGCGAGACCGAGAAGGCGGCCGAGCAGTACGCCCGGCTGCTCGCGGAGGCGGACGAGCACGAGCTCGCCGACGTCCGGGCCGAGGCGCTGCTCGGGCTCGGCGACTGCGCCCTGGAGACCGGCGAACTGGCCCGTGGCCGCGAGTACTTCGAGCGGTCCGAGCAGGCGCTGGCCGACGCGCCGCTGCCGGCCCGCGTGCCCGCCCGGCGCGGCCGCGCCGTCGCCCACTACCTGGCCGGTGAACTGCGGTACGCCGTCTACCTCTTCGAGTCCACCCTCGACGAGCTCAACCGCGGCGGTCTGCACGACCCGGACGCCCTGCTCATGCTGTACGCCGGGGTCATCGGGCCGTACATGGACATGGGGGCGCACGCGCGGGCGGCGCAGGCCGCCGAGTTCGCGCTCGCCCTGGCGCCGCGGGCCGAGGACCCGGCGCTGGTCGCCCGGATGCACCGCTCGGTCGCCCGCACCCTGCTCGCCGAGGGCCGCATCGCCGAGGCCGACGCCTCGCTCGCCAAGGCCGCCGAGCTCTACCGGCAGCTCCAGCTGCGCACCGAACTCGCCAACTGCCACTGGATGCGCGGCTACGTCTGCGCCCAGAACGGCGAACTGGACCGCGCCGAGGAGGAGTTGCGCGCGGCGCAGGCCATGCTGTCGGCCCGCCGCGCCGCCCTCTACAGCAGCCAGGTGGCGGTCGAGCTGGCCGACGTGCTGCACCGGCGCGGCAGATCCGAGGAGGCCGCGGCGCTGCTGCGGGACGTCCTGGGCGACCTGTCCTCCGAGCGGGGCGCGGTGCACGCCGCCGCCGCGCACCGGCTGCTCGGCATCATCGCCGAGGACGCGCGGGACACGGAGGCCGCCGAGGAGCACTACGTGCGCGCGCTGAGCCTGCTGGAGCGCGCGGGCGCGGCCGGGGACCTGGCCGACCTGTGCCGGCTGCTGGGCGATCTGCTGCGCCGCACCGGCCGGGTGGAGGCCGCCCTGGACGCCTACCGCACGGGCCTCGGCCACCGCACCGCCCCCGGCACCACCACGCTGGGGCCCGCACCCGCCCAGCCGCCGTTGCAGACCCGCTGACCGCCGGATTCCCGGCGGGCCGGGGGTACGTGCCACGGGCCTGGCCACGTCGGCGTGGGCGAGGAGGCGGTGGCCGTGCGGACCGGCGACGACCGTGCCGGTGATCACTACCGCTCCTAGGCCTGGGCCCGGGACTGGTGGTGGACGGCGGTGAGGCGCTGGACGCCGGTGTTCAGGGGCTGGGAGACGCCGTCGGTCAGGGGTGCGCCCTGGGTGCCGTTGGTGAGGGTGATCGCGTCGTCGGTGAGGCGGACGGCGGCGACGTCCAGCGTGAGCGTCGGCACGATCTCCCCGTCCGCCGACTCGCCCGTGAACGTGACGCGCAGTCCCGCACGCGCGTCGCCCACCTCCGGCAGGGCCAGCTCGTGCACCTCGACGGCCTGGACGCCGGCCCGTGTGGTGGTCGCGGTGAAACTGGCGCAGGTCTGCGGCAGCGTCCGCATCCAGGCCAGGCCGCGGTCCACGTCGGCGGCGCGCAGGGAGAGCACCTGGTAGCGAAGCTGGGCGTCGTCGTCGGCGTCGTCGAAGGCGGCCACCGCGTGCGCCGACGGCGGGGCGCCGAGCAGCTCGTCGGCGTAGAGCGCGTCGAGGAGGCGCTGGCAGTCGGGCGAGTCGGCCCGCGCCTTGAGCACCCCGTCTCGCCAGGTCGCGGCGCCCTGCGTCGGCGCCCAGGGCGGGCCCAGGTCCCCCTCGGTGAGCAGGGCGGCCTGCGCCTGGGCGGTGGTCAGGACGGTCGCGGGTGCGGCGGGAGGCGTCGCCCGGGCGGACGCGGGAGCCTCGGCGGCCCGGTCCGCGCGCCCGTACCCGCAGGCGGTCGCCGCCAGCAGCCCCGCCGCGCAGAACACGGCGGCCCGCACGGCACGGCCCGCGCGCGGCACGGGGGCGCGTGGCACCGGGCCGCGTGGCACCGGGCCGCGTGGGAGGGGGGCGTCCGGTGGTGTGGTGTCCGGGCGAGGGGCGTCCGGCAGCGGGGTGCGCGACACCGGGGTGCCCGGCTGAGGGGCGCTCGGCTGAGGGGCGCCGGGGATGCGGGGCGTGCCGAGGGGCCGGTCGGTGCGGGGGGTCCGGCCCGCGGTCGGGGTCCGGCCCGCGGCCGGGTGCCGGGCGGCGTGCGGGGCACGGGCGGTGTGGAGGGCACGGGCGGCCGGGGGACGGGTCATGGGTGCCTCCAGGCGGACGGCTCGGCTGCGGACCTCGCGGGGCGTCGGCCCTCCCACGGCACCATTCCGGCGCCGCGCCCACCAGCGCGCCGGTCCGTCCGGGTGAGCGGCGGCCCGCGAAAGCCCGCCGTACGGGCGGCGGTGACCGGGGCGTACGGGGGCCCTGGACGACACGGCCGGAAGGGACCGGCCGCGAAGGGACGGGCCGCGAAGGGACCGGCCGCGAAGGGACCAGCGGGTTGGGACGCGGGGACGGGCCGAGAGGGAGGACCGGAACGAGACGGGAGGACCGGGACGGGACGGGACGGGGTGACCAGGGCGGGACGGCCGTGACGGAACGGGCCGCGGTCACGGTCCCGGTCGTGGTCCCGGTCCCGGTCGTGGTGGTGGTCGCGGTCGTGGTGGTGCGGTGGAGGACATCCGGGTGCCCGCCCGTGACGGCGCCCGGGGGCGCCGGGCCGGGTTCCCGGACCGGGTGGTGATGCGCGGCGGCGGTCCGCGGGTGGACGCTTGAGGCGGTCAGGACGGAAGGAGTCCCCTGTGACCGGTCGGCGGCCCACTCCCGTGATCATCGACTGCGACACCGGGGTCGACGACGCCCTGGCCCTGCTCTTCGCCGTCCGCCACCCGGGACTGGACCTGCGCGCGGTCGGCTGCGTCGCCGGGAACACGGACGTCGACCAGGTGGTGCGCAACACCCTGACCGTGCTGGAGCAGGCGGGCGCCGGCGAGGTTCCCGTGGCCCGGGGCGCCGAGCGGCCGCTGATCGAGCCGCCGCGCCACGCGCACCACGTGCACGGCGCGGACGGGATGGGCGACCTCAGACTGCCGGCCCCGGCCCGCCGGCCCGCCGGCGTGGACGCGGTGGCGCTGCTGCGCCACGAGATCCTCGCCTGCGACCGCCCGGTCACCCTGATCCCCACCGCGCCGCTGACCAACATCGCCCTGCTGCTGCGCACCCACCCGGAGGTGACGCGCAACATCGAGCGGATCGTGTTCATGGGTGGTGCCGTGGCCACCGGGAACGCCACGGCCGTCGCCGAGTTCAACGTCTGGCACGACCCGGAGGCGGCGGCGATCGTGCTCACCGCCGGGGTGCCGGTCACGATGTACGGCCTCGACGTGTTCCAGCGGGTGACGGTGCCGGCGCCCGACGTGCGGCGGCTGCGGGAGAGCGCCGAGCCCGGGGCCCGTCTGGCCGGGCGGCTGCTGGCCCACCGCGGCCCGGTCACCACCGAGGAGGATCCCGCGGGCGGTCTCGGCGACGCGGGCGCGGTGTGCTCGGTCGCCGACCCGGACGGGCTCACCACGCACCGGCTGCCGGTGGAGGTGAACCTGGCGCCGGGCCCGGCGCGCGGGCAGACGGTGGTCGACCGCCGCCCCCGCCCGGGCGAGGCGGAGCTGCACGGCGAAATGCGCGAGCAGCGCCTGGTGGACGTGGCCCTCGACATCGACGCCGAACGGTACGCCGCCCTCTACCTGGCCACGGTCGAGGGCAGGACCCCGAGCCCGGGGAGCGGACCGTCGTAGAGCGACCCGTCGCCCCGCGGGTGCGCCCGGTGCGCCCGGCGCGGGAGGCGTGGGTGCGGGCGGCAGGGGGAAGGGTTCACTTTTCCGGCGTTCTGGACTTCCCGAGGCCGCACCGAAGGCGCACCCGCACCGAAGGACGCACCCAAGGACGCACCGAAGGCGACCCGCGCCGATGGACGTACCGAAGGCGACCCGCACCGAAGAGGAGACCGCGTGACCGACCGCACCGCCACGCACGACTTCCCGCCCGACCTCTCCTCCAGGGACCCCGACTGGTGGCGGCAGGCCGTCGTCTACCAGGTCTACCCCCGCAGCTTCGCCGACGCCGACGGCGACGGGCTCGGCGACATCCGGGGCGTCGCCCAGCGGCTCACCCACATCGCCGCACTCGGCGCGGACGCCGTGTGGCTCAGCCCCTTCTACCCCTCCGAACTGGCCGACGGCGGCTACGACGTCATCGACCACCGGGACGTGGACCCGCGCCTGGGCACCCTCGACGACTTCGCCGCCATGGTCGCGGAGGCCCACCGCCTCGGCCTGAAGGTGATCGCCGACATCGTCCCCAACCACACCTCCCACCGGCACCCCTGGTTCGAGGAGGCGCTGCGGGCCGGGCCCGGCTCAGCCGCCCGCGACCGCTACGTCTTCCGCGACGGCCGCGGCGCGCACGGCGAACTCCCGCCCACCGACTGGCAGTCCGTCTTCGGCGGCAGCGCCTGGCGGCGGGTGCCGGACGGGCAGTGGTACCTCCACCTGTTCGCACCCGAGCAGCCGGACCTGGACTGGCGCAACGAGGAGGTGCGCGCCGACTTCCGCACCACCCTGCGGTTCTGGTCCGACCGGGGCGTGGACGGCTTCCGCGTCGACGTGGCGCACGCCCTGGTCAAGGACCTGGACGAACCGCTGCGGGACGTCGGCGGCATCGGCGCCACCGGCGAGGACGCGCTGCCGCACGTGCCGCCGGGCAGCCATCCCTACTGGGACCGGGACGAGGTGCACGAGATCTACCGCGACTGGCGCAAGATCTTCGACGCCTACTCCCCGCCCCGCGCCGCCGTCGCCGAGGCCTGGGTGCCGGACGAGCGGCGCGCGCTGTACGCGCGGCCCGACGAGCTGGGGCAGGCCTTCAACTTCGAGTACCTCCAGGCCGGCTGGAACGCCGAGGAGCTGCGCCGGGTGATCGCCTCCTCGCTGGCCACCGCGCGGCTGGCGCGGGCCTCGGCGACCTGGGTGCTGTCCAACCACGACGTCATCCGGCACACCTCGCGCCTGATGCTGCCGCCCGGCACCGACGGCGAGGCCTGGCTGATGTCCGGCGGGCGGGCGCCGGCCGTCGACGAGGCGGCCGGGCTGCGCCGGGCCCGGGCGGCGACGCTGCTGATGCTGGCGCTGCCCGGCTCGGCGTACGTCTACCAGGGCGAGGAACTCGGCCTGCCCGAGGTGGCCGACCTGCCGGCCGAGGTCCTCCAGGACCCGATCTGGGAGCAGACCGGCCATGTGCGCAAGGGCCGGGACGGCTGCCGGGTGCCGCTGCCGTGGACCAGCGGCGGCCCGTCGTACGGCTTCGGCCCGGGCGGTGCCTGGCTGCCGCAGCCGGCGCGCTTCGCGGCGTACTCCGTCGAGGCGCAGGACGGGGCCGAGGGGTCGACCCTGGAGCTGTACCGCACGGCCCTCAGGCTGCGCCGCAAGCTGCTCCGGGGCGAGTCGCTCACCTGGATGGAGGACACCCCGGACGGGGTGCTGGCGTTCGCGCGCGGCGAGGGCTGGCGGTGCGTCACCAACCTCTCCTCCGCCACCGTGCCGCTGCCGCCGGGCGAGGTACTGCTGAGCAGCGCGCCGCCGGCCGACGGCCGGCTGGAGCCGGACACCACCGTGTGGCTCGCCTGAGGACGCGGGCGGGGCCGGGACGACGCGGGCCGGGGGGAACGCGGGCCCGGAGCGGGAACGCGGGCCCGGGGCGGGAACGCGTTGGGGTTGCGGCGCGGCGGGTACGCGGCGCGGGGGGTACGCCGCGGTCCGGGCGCCGGTTCAGCCCACGGTGGGGCTGGGGCTGGGCGCCGGGTTCGACCCCTGGCCCGTCCCCGCTCCCGTCCCCGCACCGGATACGCCGTCGATCTGCAGCGGGCTCGAGGTGGCGTTCGGCGGCGGGGTGAGCACCACCTGGGGCTGCCCGGCGGGCGGGGGCGGCGGGGTGAGGTCCGAGTCGGGCAGCTTGGGCGGCGTGGTCTGCTGGAAGAGGGCCTGGTCGAAGTCCACCAGGCCGGTCTTCTCCATGACCGTGATGTGGTCCAGCACGGTGGCGTTGGCCTGGTCGGCGAGCGCCCGGACCAGGCTGTTCTTCGTCGTCGAGCGGATCTTCGCGATCGTGTTGAAGATCGAGCCGTGGGTCACCCGCAGGATGTTCGCCATGTCCGAGTCGAACTTCTTGCCGGTGTCCGCGCTGAGCTGGTTGACGAAGCCCTGCTGCTGGGGGCTGGCCACGTTGGGCAGCGTGATGTTCAGCATCGGCGCGATCTTGCGGCAGCTGATGTCCAGCGCCGCGTGGCCGTCGATGAGGTGCTGGCCGGCGGTGATCACCTCCTTGGTGGTGCCCTTCTTCACGGCCATCTGGCCGACCGGGTACTCCCACAGCCCCGCCGCCCGGACCTTCACCACGAAGTCGCGGTCGCCCTCCGTCAGCGGGCCCCACTGCGTCTGGGCGACGATGCGCGACGGATCGCTGGAGACCTTGGTGACTCCGAGCATGCTGGGGTAGACCAGCGCGACGAGCGTCAGGCTGAGAGCTCCGCCCACGAAGAGAGTTCCCGTCGCGTTCCGCGAAAAGCGCACCGTGCCTCCTGCCCGGTCATGGATCCCGCCGCTCGGCGGTTCGGACGCACAGCAGTACGTCCGGGGAAGCCCGAACAACCTTTTGGTTCGGTAAAAAGTAGCGGCCGCCGACCCGGTTCCGTCAACTTCCGGGCGCCGCGCTCGGTCGGGTCAGTAGCGCAGGGCGGTGCCGACCTCCGCCTTCGCCGCGCCGGACAGCTTGTGGGTGCTGCGGGCGGTGCCCTTGGCCGTCCGTCCGGCCGGCACGTCGTCGACGGTGACCACGACCATGTCGAGCAGACCGCCGCCCGCGTTCTTGAACTCGACCTGCACGGCGAAGGACTTGGCCGAGCCGGCCGTGTTGCGCACGGTGACCTCGGCCGTGGTGCGGCCGTCCGGCGCGGTGGCCGGGGCGCCCAGGGTGACGGCGTCGCGGGCGTCGACGCCGTTCTTGATCTCGTCCAGCCTGCGGCCC
This sequence comes from Streptomyces sp. NPDC004065, assembly GCF_044903565.1. NCBI lineage: Bacteria > Bacillati > Actinomycetota > Actinomycetes > Kitasatosporales > Streptomycetaceae > Streptomyces > Streptomyces sp. NPDC004065. Next base: position 129,019 of record NZ_JBJDQT010000013.1, read on the forward strand.
GCCTCCGCGGTCGCCGAGGCCAGCCCCTCGTCCGCACGCGAGGCCAGCGAGGAGGCCGCCGACGCGGCCTTGCTCACGCCCTCGGAGGGGCCGCCGTCGTCGCCGCCCGAACAGGCGGCCGTCCCGGCCGCCAGCACCGCCGCCAGCGCGACACCCGTCGCCCGGCGCGTCCCATGACCCGCCATCCCGCCTCCCGGCTCGTGTGCTCTCCCTCCAGTGAAGTACCGCGCGGTGACACCCGCATGCGGACCCGCGCCGTACGGGCACCCGTAGACGTGATACTCACCGTACGGACCGAGGAGTGAACATGGCGGACACCACCGACAACACGGACAACACCGACAGCGCCGACAGTGCCGACAGCAGCCGCACCGTGGGAGTCCTGGGCACCGGCATCATGGGCGCCGCGATGGCGCGCAACCTCGTGCGCGCCGGGCACACCGTGCGGGTCTGGAACCGCACCCGCGCCAAGGCCGAGCCGCTGGCCGCCGACGGCGCCCGGGTGGCGGACACCGCGGCGGAGGCGGTACGGGACGCCGACGTGATCCTGACCATGCTGTACGACGGCGGGACCGTGCGGGAGGTGATGGGTGAGGCCGCGCCGGCGGCCCGCCGGGGCGCCGCCTGGATGCAGTCGACCACGGCCGGCCTGGATTCGGTCGGCGAACTCGCCGCCCTCGCCCGGGAGCACGGCCTGGTCTTCTACGACGCGCCGGTGCTGGGCACCAGGCAGCCGGCGGAGACGGGCCGGTTGACGGTGCTCGCGGCCGGGCCCGCGGAGGGGCGGGAGGCGGTGACACCGGTGTTCGAGGCGGTCGGCGCCCGCACGGTGTGGACCGGCGAGGACGCGGCACGGGCCACCGCGACCCGGCTCAAGCTCGTCACCAACAGCTGGGTCGTCGCGGCGACCACCGCCACCGGTGAGGCGCTGGCCCTGGCCAAGGGGCTCGGCGTGGATCCGCGGGACTTCTTCGACCTGATCGCCGGCGGCCCGCTGGACATGGGCTATCTGCACGCCAAGGCCGCACTGATCCTCGAGGACAGGCTGACGCCGCCGAGCTTCGCGGTGGCCACCGCCGAGAAGGACGCCCGGCTGATCGTCCGGGCGGGCGAGCAGCACGGGGTCCGCATGGACGTGGCCGCCGCCAGCGCCGAGCGCTTCGCCCGCGCCGCGGCGCAGGGCCACGCCGAGGAGGACATGGCCGCCGCGTACTACGCGAGCTTCGCTCCCGGGTCCGCCGACTGAGCCGTACGCCGGGCGTCGCGGCCGGACTGTGTACGCAGGACCTCCGGGCGCCGTAGGCCGGCCCTTGTACGCCGTGCGCGGGGTGCCGTGCGCCGGGTGCGTGCGCCGTGCGCCCGACCTCGGGGCCCGGGTGCGCGGCGCACGCGGGGCAGCTCTCAGCTGATGCAGATCACCAGCAGGCACAGCTGTGACGGCGACTGCGGCTGGGAATGCGCCGGGGACTGCGGCTGCGACGGCGCCGAGGTCGACGTGGAAGCCGGAGGGGATGCGGAGGACGAGGACTGCGCGGGCGGGTCCGCGGCGGCCGAACCGCTCTGTGCCGCCTGGCCCGTCTGCGCCGCCTGGCCCGTCTGCGCCGCCTGGCCCGTCTGTGCCGCGGCCCCGGAACCGGAACCCGAACCGGAACTCGTGCCCGTGCCGAGGGCCGCCGTGCCCGGATCCGCGTCCGTGCCCGGAGCGCTTCTGCCGGCGGCGGCGGACCGGGACGTGTGCCGGGTGATTGCGCCCGCGTCGGCCGCGGCCGGGTCGGTCCGGGTGGCCGGCCGGGGTGCCGCCGTGTGCGCCCCCGCGTCCGCCGCCGGGCCGGCCGGCCCGCCCGCCGTCGTACGCCCCTGGTGACCGGGGCCGGGCCTCCCCGCCGCCGGGGCGGGGTCGGCCGGCAGCCGGTTCACCGAGTCCGGGTGCGGAGAGCCGGGCGCGGGCGCGGCCTGGGCGCGGCCCGCGGAGTGGCCCTGCAGGGAGGAGACGGTCAGGCCGCCGCCCACCAGGGCCACGGCGGTCGCGACCAGGGCGCGGCGCTGGGTCTTCTTCCACCGCGCCCGCTGCCGCCGGCGCGCCGCCCGTCCCGGCCGTGCGACGGGCCCCGCGTCCGGCCCGCCGGCGGTGCCGGCCTCCTCCACCGGTTCCGCGCGATCCGGCAGGTCCGCCGAACCGGCCTGGTGCGCCGGGCCGGCCGGGTGCGCCGGGCCGCTCGGTCCGGGCCTGCGCGAGGCGGTCGTGTCCGCCGCTCCGAAGGCCGGGTCCGCGAAGCCCGCGGTGGGGTGGCCGGCCGCCTCCGCCGCGGGTCCCGGGGCGAAGCGCAGGGCGGAGGAGTCCGTCGTGGCGGGGGCTATGTCGGGCGCGTACGCCCCGCAACCGGGGCACACCAGTGCCCCGTTGAGGTGGCGTCGGCATGTGGAGCAGTAGTCCATCGGTCTTCCTGGGTCGGCCGGCCGGGCGGCCAGTCACGCTAACAAGGCTTTTCCCGCACTGTGTGCAGCCTGTGTGACGCTCCTGCGCACATTCCGAACCCGGGCCCGCCGATCGCCGTCTGACGGGGCGGGGCGGACCCGGCGGAGGAGGAGCTGACGTGCACGACGGCACCAGGGGCATCGGCCGGATCGCCGGCACCGGCCCGCGCGGCCGCCTGCCGGTGCGGTGGCACACCGCCCTGCTCACCCTGTGGACGGCGGTCTGGTACCTCGTCGCCGAGCGCCACGGAGCGGTGTCCTGGCACTACCTGAGAACCGGTGAGGAGCTGCTGTTCGGCCAGGTGCCGGGCGGCGGACTCGCGCTGTACGCCAACCATCCGGAGCTGCAGATAGGCCCGGTGAGCTTCGTGGTCGCCGCGCTGTTCGAGCCCTTCCCCGCGGCCGTCGGCGAGAACCTGGCCGAGGCGTTCATGTCCGGCCTGGGCCTGTACATGCTGGTGCTCATCGGCCGCACGGCCGCCGAGCACAACCTCGGCACCGGCCTGAACCACCGCCGCCTCCAGCAGCGGGTGCTGGTTGCCGGGGCGGCCTTCATCCCGATGTGGGTGGAGGTCTCGGTGCGGTTCGCGCACCTGGACGACGTGCTGGCGCTGTTCTTCACCACGCTCGCCGTGCGCGCCCTGGTGCGCGGCGACGCCGTCGCCGTGGGCGTGCTGCTGGCGCTGGCCGTGGACTCCAAACCGTGGGCGGTGGGCTTCCTGCCGCTGCTGCTCGCGCTGTCCCGCGCCTTACGGCTGCGCGCCGGGGCGTGGACCGTGGCGCTGGTGGGCGCGGCCTGGCTGCCGTTCTGCCTCGCCCATCCGGAGACCATGGCCGCGACCGGCTTCACCATCCCCAACCATCCCGCCTCGTCGCTGCGCTGGTTCGGGGTGAACGACCCGGCCACCCCCTGGTGGGACCGGCCCGCGCAGATGGGCCTGGGCATCGCGCTCGGCGCGCTCGCGGTGCGCAGGGGGCGCTGGGCGGCCGTGGTGCTGCTGGCCGCGGACGCGCGCATCATGCTCGACCCGAGCGTGTACACGTACTACAACGCCTCGGTGCTGCTGGGCACGCTGATCTGGGACTCGGTCGGCCAGCGCCGCCTGGTCCCGTGGGTGAGCTGGATGGCGCTGATCTCCCTGTACGGCAGCGCCCTGCTGGTCCCCTCCGACTCCGCCCGGGGACTGATCCGGCTGGCCTTCGCGGCGGGCTCCGCGGCGTACGTGCTGTGGTGGCCCCAGCGCACGCCCCGCGGCAGGCGGCAGCGCCCCGGCCCGCGCGGCCCGCGGCCTCCCCGCCCCGTGCGGCGTGCGCCCGCCGTGGTGAACGGTCAGGCCAGGTCGGTCAGTTCGTCGGCGTAGACCTGCGACAGCGGCTGCGGGCCCACGTACTGCTGGCAGTTGCACTGCGCGGCCTCGAAGCGCAGCGGCTTCTTGTTCTCGTCCCAGGCGGTCGGCACCTCCACCCGCTCGTGGCAGCGGCCGCTCTTGTCGTGCTTGGCCAGGTGGTGGGTGCACCCGCACACCGGCTCCGGCGGCTTGTGCGCGGCCTCCACGGCCAGGCGCTCCGACTTCGCCGCCTCCATCAGCTCCAGCTTGCGCTCGTGCCGGTTGCGCAGCGCGGTGCGCGCGGTGTCCGCGAGCCATGCGAAGCCGCCGGTCCAGAACAGGATGAGTACCCACCAGATCCAGCTCATCGGTCCCAGTCCCCCGTCCTTCCCCCTGTCGGTGCCGAGGCCGGCGTCTGGCCCGGGCACCGGTGCACGGACTCAGGATAGGCCGTGGACGCCGGAACCGCGGGGGGCGTGCGCGGGATCCGGCCCGCACGGCGCGGCAGCCGCAACGCCGGCCGCCGCCAACCGCGTTCGTGGGCCACGGCCAGGACGGCCGCCGTGGCCACCGCGATCAGATGCTCCCGCCCGGCCAGGTTCGGCTCGGCGACCGACTCGGCCACCATCGAGCCGCCCGTGAGGAGGAAGACGACCGGCGCGCGCCGCACCACCGACAGATACGTGAACAGGCCCACCACGGCCGCCGACGGCCCGGTGTCGAGCACGTGCCCCGCCTCCGCCGGCAGCCCGAGCCCGCACCGGCCGGGCCCCGCGGCGATCATCACCCGGACCACGAGGGTGCCCGCGAGGGTGGTGGCGTACGAGACGAACAGGGTCCGGCGCCGGCCGAGGCTCAGCTCGGCCAGCGCGAAGGCGAGGAACAGCTGGGTGATACCGGCCCACACCGGCAGGTCCAGGGCGGGGACGTAGAGCGAGACGGGGGTGCGCAGCAGGGCCAGCCACAGGGGCAGGTCGCCCCGTACGCCGCCGAGGACGCGCACCGCCTCCGCGCCGGCGGGCCGCTGCGCCAGCCCGTGGAAGAAGATCACGCCGAAGGCGGCCAGGAACGCCAGCACCAGCCCGGACGGGCCACGGCGCCGTACCTGCCGTACCGGTTCGACGACGATGCCGTACCACTCGTCGCGCAGGGTCCGCGCCACGAAGCGCGCGGCCCTTCTGCAACCGTGCCACTCCTGCCACCAGTGCCACCTCTGCCCCACCGCTCGGCTCCTCGCAGCAGCTCCCCAGCCGGACCGTTCGTACATCCGTATGGACCGCGAACCGGGCCCGCGCGTTCCCGGAGGTCGCGGGGCGGGCGCGGGGAACCGGCCCGTCGCGCGGCCCTCGCACGGTGGGCGGACGGGCGTCGGACGGGACGTCGGAGGGCGTCGGAGGGCGTCGGACGCGGGTGCCGGACGCGGGTGCCGGACGTGGATGTCGGGCGTCGGCGTCAGGCGCGGGCGTGGGGCGTGGGTGGAGGGCGTGCGCGTCGGATGCGGACGTCATACGCGGTCGTCCGCCGCCGGGCGGGTGCCGGGTCCGGGGCTCGCCTCCGGTCCGCGGTCGTCATCCACCGCCGGTCCGCGGCCCTCCGTCGCCGGTCCGGGCCCGTCCGCCGCCGGTCCGCGCCTGGCGGTCGCCGGTCCGTGCTCGCCCGGCGCCGGCCGGGTGGTGCGCGGCGTGCGGCGGCGTGCACCGCGTCCGCGGCTCTGGAGCTCGACGGCGAGCGGGGCGGCGGTGAACACCGACGAATACGTGCCGACCGCCAGCCCGATGAGCAGGGCGAGGGCGAAGTCGGTGAGCGAGTCGCCGCCCAGCACCGCCAGCGAGGCCAGGATGAGTACCGCGCCCATGCCCGTGTTCACCGTGCGGGGCAGGGTCTGCAGGACCGCCCGCTCGGCGATCCGCGCCGGCGTTGCCCCGCGGTCGCGGCGCGACAGCTCCCGGATGCGGTCGAAGACGACGACCGAGTCGTTGACCGAGTAGCCGATCACGGTGAGCAGGGCGGCGAGGAACACCCCGTCCAGGGGCTTGCCCAGCCAGGCGAAGACGCCGACCAGGATCACCACGTCATGGGCGAGCGCCCCCACCGCCGCGGTGCCGAACAGCCAGCGGAACCGCGCCGCGAGGTACAGCAGTTGCGCGCCGAGCGCCACGGCCAGCGCGATCAGCGCGTTGCGGCGCAGCTCCGCGCCCAGGCTGGGGCCGATCAGCTCGTCGCGCACCTTGTCCGCCCCGCCGCCGAGCGCGCCGACGGTCCGCGTGATCTCCTCGGCCCGGGCGTCGGTCAGCTCCCCGGTGCGCACGGTGAGCCCGCCGTCACCGGAGGACTGGACGACCGCGCGCGGGAAGCCGGCGTCGGCCAGAGCGGTACGGGCGCGCTCGGGATCGACGGCCCTCGTCGTGCCGTACTCGAGCAGCCGGCCCCCGGTGAACTCGATGCCGAGGTTCAGGCCCCGGACCGCGATGCCCGACCCGGCCAGCACCAGCACGACGGCGGAGGCCGCCAGCCAGCGCCGGGGCCTGCGCAGCAGCCGGGGGTCGCGGCGCGCCAGCGCGTCGCGCACCCGGCCGGTGTCCGCAAGGCCGGTCAGCCGGGGGCGGCGGCGCACCCAGGACCGGGAGACGGCGAAGTCGGCGAGCACCCGGGTGACCACCAGCGCGCTGACCATCGAGGCGACGACCCCGATGCCCAGGGTCACGCCGAAGCCGCGCACCGGCCCGGAGGCGAGGAGGAACAGCAGACCCGCCGCGATCAGCGTGGTGATGTTGGAGTCGGCGATCGCGCTGAAGGCGTTGCGGAATCCGGCGGTCAGCGAGGAGCGCGCGGTGGGCCGGTGGCGCGCGGCGTACTCCTCGCGGGCGCGTTCGAAGACGAGCACGTTGGCGTCCACCGCCATGCCGATCGCCAGGACGAAGCCGGCCAGGCCCGGCAGGGTCAGGGTGGCGCCGAGGGCGGCCAGGGCGGCGTAGGAGATCAGGCCGTAGCACAGCAGCGCCACGGCCGCGAGGAAGCCCACCAGCCGGTAGACGGCGATGATGAACAGCGAGGTCAGCGCCGTGCCGATGGCCGCCGCCCAGGCGCTGGCCGCGATCGCCCGTGCGCCCAGGGTGGGGCCGACGGTGTGCTGCTCGACCGTCTCCACCGGCACCGGCAGGGCACCGCCGTTGATCAGCAGGGCCAGCTCGCGGGCCTCGCGGTCGCCGAAGGAGCCGGTGATCTGCGTGGAGCCGCCGTCGATGCCGGTGCCGCAGGTCACCGACCGGTCCACCTGCGGCGAGGAGACGACCCGGTCGTCCAGCACGATCGCCACCCGGCGCGCCGGGTCGCCGTCCGGCCGGCAGGCCGCCTCACCGGTCAGCCGGGCCCACCGGTCCCGGCCGGCCGCGTCGAAGTCGACGGTGACGTGCCAGCCGGCGCCCGTCTGCGGGTCGAACCGGGCGTCGGCACGCTTGACGTCCTTGCCGGTCATGGCGGCGGCCGCGAGCCGCAGCGGCCGGCCGGACTCGTCGGGCAGCACCCGCTCGCCGTTCCCCGCCCCCTTGCCGGGCGTCGTCGCGGAGCCGGCCGTGCCGAGCACCGGGTGGAAGGTCAGCTGGGCGGTGCGGCCCAGCACCTCGGCGGCCTCCTTCGGGTCCTGCACGCCGGGCAGCTCCACGATGATCCGGTCGTCGCCGGAGCGGACCAGGGAGGGCTCGGCGACCCCGAGCGCGTCGACACGGCCGCGCAGCACCTCCAGGGTGCGGTCGGTGGCCTCCCGGCCGCTTCCGGTGGCTGGGGACGGTTGGGTCTCCAGCACGATCTGCGTGCCGCCGCGCAGGTCGAGACCGAGCCTGACCGGGACGGTGACGGCGATGTACAGCGACACGGCGACGACGGCGAGGGCGAACAGCGCCCTCACCCGGGCGGAGCCGGCGGACCGGGCCGGACGGGCGGACCGGGCCGGACGGGCGGACCGGGTCGAGCGGGCGGACCGGGTCGAGCGGGTGGACCGGGTCGGACGGGTGGAACGGATCAAGGAATGCCTCCGGCGGCACACGGAACGGGGGACGGGTCGGGTGTCGGATGCCGGAGGGTGCGGGGGGCGCCCGCCCGCGGTCGGGGACCGGGGAGGTACGGGGGAGGAGCGCGGGCGCGGCGCCGGGCGAGGCGCGCGCGGGGGCCGGGGCCGGCAGGGCGGGAGCCGTGCCGGTGGCGGCGGGGTGTCCGGGCGGGGCCGGCCGGTCGCCGTGGCGCTCGTGGCGGACACCGGCCCAGGCGGCGCAGACGGCGGGGCACTGCTCGTCGGCGCGGGGGGCCGGTGCGTCGGCGTGGGGCGTGGCTTCGGTGGGGTCGGGCGCCGCCACGGAGGTGTTGCCGGCCGGGACGGTGATGGCTGTGCTGCCGGCGGCCGGGGTGACCGGTGTGGCCGGGGTGGCCGGGGTGGCCGGGGTGGCCGGGGTGGCCGAGGTGGCCGAAGTGGCCGTACCGGCGGCGGGGGCCGGCTGCAGCGGCTCCGGGCCCGGGCCGCCCCCGGCGACCACGGTGAACAGCGCGAGCAGCGCGGCCGTCAGCAGGGCGAGCGGCCTGGGGACGGTGCGTGGCGGCGCGAGCGGCCTGGGGACGGTGCGTGGCACCGCGAGCGGCCTGGGGACGGTGCGTGGCACCGCGTGCATGCGCCCTCCCCTTCCTGCTGGGCCGGCGGTCGTCGGGCAGGGGCCGGGACGGGTCAGGGTTCGACCAGGCCGGCGCGGATGGCGTAGCGGGTCAGCTCCAGGCGGTCGCGCAGGCCGAGCTTGTGGAGCAGGTTGGCGCGGTGCCGCTGGACGGTCTTGACACTGATGAAGAGGATCTCGGCGATCTCCTTGGAGGAGTGTCCCTCGGCCACCAGCTTGAGGACCTCCTCCTCGCGCGGGGTGAGGATCTGGTCGGGGGTCTCCTCGCCGTGGCGCACCCGGTCGAGGTAGTTGCGGATCAGCGCGGTGACCGCGCCGGGGTAGAGGAACGGCTCGTCGCGCATCGCGGCCCGGCAGGCGGCGACCAGGTCGCGGTCGGCGACCGACTTCAGGACGTAGCCGCTGGCCCCGGCCTTCAGCGCCTGGAAGAAGTACTGCTCGTTGTCGTGCATCGTCAGCATCAGGACGCGCAGGTCCGGCTTCAGCGCGACGAGTTCGCGGGCGGCCTGGAGCCCGGTCATCCGCGGCATGGCGATGTCCAGCACGGCGAGGTCGACGTCGTGGGTGCGGGCCATCTCGATGGCCTCCGCGCCGTCACCGGCCTCGGCGACGACCCGCAGGTCCGGCTCCTGGTCCAGGATGAGCCGCACCCCGCGCCGTACGAGGGCGTGGTCGTCGGCGAGCAGGATGCGGATCGGGGTCGTCGCGGGCGGGGAGTCGTGGGGGGAGTCGTGCATGGTCACTGCTGCTTCCTGGGGGCGGGCGCGGACGCCGGCGCGGGCGGAGACGCCGGCAGGGGCACGGTGAGCCGGATCCGGGTGCCGGTCCCGGGCCCGGGCGCGTCGGCGATGTCGAGGCCGGCCCCGACGAGCAGGGCCCGCTCGCGCATCCCGCGGATGCCGGCGCCCTCGCAGGCCGCGCTGACGCCACGGCCGTCGTCGGTGACGGTGAGCCGTACGGCGCCGTCGGCGCGGCCGAGGGCGACCTCGACCCGCCGCGCGTCGGCGTGGCGGGCCACGTTGGTCAGGCTCTCCTGCGCGACCCGGTAGAGGACCAGCTCGGTCTCCGGCTCCAGAGCGGGCAGGTCGGTGCCGAAACGGCGCCGCACCTCCAGCCCGGTGTGCGTGGCGAAGTCGGAGGTGAGCGAGGTCAGGGCGCTGACCAGGCCCAGGTCCTCCAGCACGCCCGGCCGCAGCCGCCGCACCAGGCGGCGCACGTCGTCCAGGCTCTCCCGGGTGATCTCCTGCGCCTGGTGCAGCTCCTCGCGCAGCGGTTCCCGGGCCTCGTCCGCGGCCCGCTTGAGCGCCAGCAGGACGGCGGTCATGCTCTGGCCGACCTCGTCGTGCAGTTCCTGGGCGATACGGCGCCGTTCCGCCTCCTGGGCGAGCAGGACGCGGGCGCTGCTCGTGGCGCGTTCCTGCTCCAGCCGGTCGAGCATGGCGTTGAAGGTGCGGATCAGCTCGGCGACCTCGCCGCCGCCGTCCACCGGCAGCCGCTGGCCGGGGCGCAGCAGGTCCACGGTGGTCATCAGCCGGGTCAGCCGGTCCAGCGGGGACAGGCCCCAGCGCAGCAGGGCGGCGTTGGCGACGAGCATGACCACCAGGCCGCCGACGAGGATGACCGCCTCGGTCAGCACCACCGGGACGGACACGGTCACCGGGGCCCACAGCAACAGCGCGGTGGCCGTGCCCAGCACCACGGCGTTGAGCCCGAAGATCCGCCAGAACAGGGACACCGGGGTGACGCCTCCTTCCGTGCGGCGGTCCGCCTCCACTGGGTTTGCCTTTACCGCGGTCCGCCTCCACTGCGGTCCGCCTCCACTGCGGTCTGCCTCTACTGTCGGGCATCGCGCCCCCGGACGAGATGCGGCCCTGCTCCCCGCCGATCCTGCCGCCGGGCCCGAGGCGCCGTCGATGGGCTCCGGTCCCCATTTCAGGGCGCGCGGCCCACCCATACGGCCGCGGTATGGGTCCCGCGGCCCCCCGCAAATGGTGTCCGGACCCGATGGGAACCGGCCCCGGAAACGGCGAGGGTGGAGACACGTCCCACCCTCCTCCCGACTCGACGGAAAGGCCCTCGCCATGTCGCTCGACGCCGCACGGACCGAGTCCCGCCCCGGGCGCCCGACCGCTCAGGAGGCCCGCCGGCGCCTCGACCACGCCCGGGGGACCCGGCTGGTCCAGTTGCGGGCCCTGCGGGAGACCGGGCAGATGGCGGACGATCATCTGATGTCCGCGCAGCGCGAGGCCATCGAACGGGTGCTGAAAGAGATCGACGAGGCGTTCGCCCGTATCGAGGACGGCACCTACGGCACCTGCGTGGGCTGCGCCAGGCCGGTGCCGGCCGAGCGCCTGGAGATCCTTCCCTACACCCGCCACTGCGTGCCCTGCCTGCGCCGCGAGGCCTGACCGGCGGCCCGACCCGCCGCCGGGGCCGCCCGCCGCCACCCAGGGCCGTCCGCCATCGCCGTCCACCGCCGTCCACCGCCGCGGGCGCGTCCGCGTGTCCCCGGCCGCGGTCCGGTGCCCGGCCCGGCCCGGCGCACAACGTCCGTCCGTCCATCTCCATCCATCCGTCCATCCGTCCATCCGTCCGTCCCGCCCTGCCCGAGGGGTGAAGTGGTGAATCAGCAGACCGTCGCCGACCGTGCCACGCGTCCGACCCCCGAGGAACTCGCCGCGTACCGCGAGAACCTCCTGGAGCAGCGGCTGTTCCGCCAGGAGCAGCTGCGGCAGATCGCCGCCTCGGCCACCTCCCGGGCCGACGCCCTGATCGAGCAGCGGTCCCCCGCGCAGGTGGAGGTCCGCGTCAAGCTCGCCGCCTCCGCGCGGATGGTCCTCGCCGACGTCGAGGCGGCGCTCAGGCGGATGGACGAGGGCACCTACGGCGACTGCCACCTGTGCCGGCGCCCGGTCGAACGGGAGCGGCTGGCGATCGTGCCGCAGGCCCGCTACTGCGCCCGCTGCCAACAGGTGAGGGAGGCCGGCCGGTGACCGCGCCGGACCGCCCTCGCCCCGAGTCCGAGCCCTTCGTCCTCCCCCTCCCGGAATCCGTCCCCGTCCCCGTTCGCGACCCCGACCCCGACCCCGACCCCGGCCTCGTCCCCGGCCTCGTCCCCGGCCTCGTCCCCGATCCCGGCCTCGTCCCCGTCCCCGTCCCCGGCCCGGATCCGGCTCCCGGCTCGGGGCCTCGGCACCGCCCATGGCCGCTCTGCCGGCGGTGCTGCGGCGTCGCGCTCGACATGGGCAGCGCCCGCACGCGGGTGTGGATCGCAGGCCGCGGGCTGGTCCTGGACGTGCCCACGGTGACGTTCGCCGGCGCCGGCGCGGCGTACCCGGTCCAGCGCGGCGCCGTCGTCGACACCCCCGGAGCCGCCCGGATGCTGGAACGGCTGCTCGGACACCGCCTGCCCCGCTTCGTCCGGCCGCTCGTCGTCGTGGCCGCTCCCGTGCTGGACGGCGTCGCCTACCGCAGCGCGGCCCGCAGCGCCGTGGAGGTGCTGCGGCCGCGCAGCGTGCTGACCGTCCCCGCCGCCCGGGCCGTCGCCGTGGCGGCGGGCGCGGACCTGACCCGGCCGCTGCTCGTGGTGGACGTCGGCGCCCACGTCACCGAGGTGGTGCTCCTCGCGGACGGGGCCGTCGTCGACGCGCGCCGTACCGCGCTCGGCACCGCCGACCTCGACGGCGGTCCGCCCCGCGAGCTCGGCGACGCGGTGGCCGCCATGGTGACCGCGATGCTGCGCCAGGACCGTACGTCGCTCGCCCTGGAAGCCCTGACCCGCGGCGCCCTGCTGGCCGGGGGAGGCGCACTGCGCCCGGAGGTCACGTACCACCTCACCGGCAGGCTGCACGCGCCGATCAGGACGGTGGCGGCGCCGCACACCGCCGCCGTCCGCGGCGCCGCCGCGCTGCTGCGGGCCGCCCACGCCCACCCGTCCTGTCGCTGAGAGGAGGCAGTGTCATGCCCGGCGGCGTCCCCCGGGCCCAGCCGCCCCCGGAACACGGCGGCGAACCGCTCCCGCGTGTCCTGCTGTGGCGCCTGCGCCGCAACCCGCTGCGCCGCGCCACCGACGTACTGCAGGGCTGGATCGCCGTCGGCCTGTTCGTGGCGGTACTGCTGGGCATGCCGGCCGCGATGTTCCTGGCCGGCGACACGGCGTACCGCCACTACGCGCGCCAGGCGGAGCACGAGCGGGAGACGCGGCAGCGGACCGCCGCGGTCCTGGTCCGGGACGCGCCGCGCCATCCGGAGCCGGGCTCGGCCGAGGAGAAGAAGACCCGCTATCCGGTCGAGGTCCGCCTCACCGGCCCGGACGGGCGGCCGCGCACGGTGCGCACCGACGTCGAGCCGGGACTGACCCGGGGAAGCACCGTCACCGTGTGGGCCGACCCGGAGGGCCGGCTCACCGGGCCGCCGCTGAGCACCGACCAGATCCGCAGCCGCTCCATGGGCTGGGCGATCCTCGCCGCCCTGGGCGCGGCCGGGCTCGGCGCCGCCGCCTACGGTGCCGCCTGCCTGGTCATCGCCCGCCGCAACCTCGCGGCCTGGGACGCCGCATGGGCCGGCACGGCCCCGCGCTGGACGACGTCCGGCTGAGCCGGGGCCCACTTGAGCCGGGGCCCACCCCGAGTCGGTGTCGGCCCGGAGTCGGCGTCCACCCCGAGTCGGTGTCCGCCCGGAGTCGGTGTCCATCCCGAGTCGGTGTCGGCCCGGAGTCGGTGTCGGCCCGGAGTCGGCGCCCACCTGAACGGCGCCCACCTGCGCCGGCGTCCACATGAGCCGGGCGGTGCCCCACTGCCCCCGGTCGCCGCCGCCCCTCCCGGTCACCCCTCCTGCCGCGGTCCCGGAGGCGGGCCGCTGCCGATCCGCAGGCCCGGCCGCCGGCGGTGGACGGTCACGTACGCGATGCCGTCCGGGCCCGCCGTGATGCTGCGGGTGGAGCCGCGCGGCAGCCAGACCAGGGAGCCCTCGGTGAGCTGCCGCGGCTCGTCGGCCGTTCCGCTGCCGAGGAGCCCGCCGCCGGAGACGACGAGCAGCAGGACGTCCAGGTCGTGCTCGGTGTGCGTGTCCACCCGGCGGTTCGGCGCGAGCCGCACGACGTTGGCGTCCAGCTGCCGCCCGGACTCGGCGAGCCTCCACACCACCCCGGAGGCGTCGGACGAGCCGCCGGCCAGCGCCCCGACGTCGCACAGCAGCCGCGGCAGCGGCGTCTCCTCTTCCACGGGAGTCTCCTTCACGCGTCCGGCCCGGCAGCCCGGGCCAGTGGAACGCACCATGATGACAAGCCGTTCGTGGAAACGCTTCGAGGCAGCGCTCCCGCGTCCCTCCTCCCTCCTCCCGCGTCCCTCCGCCCGCGTCCCTCCTCCCTCCTCCCGCGTCCCTCCTCCCTCCTCCCGCGTCCCTCCTCCCTCCTCCCGCGTCCCTCCTCCCTCCTCCCGCGTCCCTCCTCCCTCCTCCCACGTCCCTCCTCCCTCCTCCCGCGTCCCTCCTCCCTCCTCCCGCGTCCCTCCGCCCGCGTCCCTCCTCCCTCCTCCCGCGTCCCGCCTCCCGCGTCCCGCGTCCTCACCCGCACGGCCACCGGCTGGAGGCGCGCCGGTCGGGGGCGCGCCGGTCGGGCGCGCCGGGTGGGGGCGCCGACGGGGGGCGCACCGGACGGGGGCGGTTCACAATCGGGGTGAGAGGAACCCGGGGACCAGGGCACCCGGGGGCCGTACGCACCGGCACGGACCCGAGAACCCCAGGAACCCGTACGCGCACCCGCACGGACCCCAGGAACGGGTGGGTGGGCGGCCCCCGAGAGCGGTGAGGCTCGTGGCATCACGGCGGACGGGCGTCCGTGACGACGCGCCGGCCGGGCCGGTCGACGCGCCGGACGGCCCGGTCGACGCGGCCGGATGCCTGGTGCAGCCGGACTTCGCCCACGCCGTCCTGCGCGACCTCGGCGCCGGTGTCTTCACGGTCGACGCGGCCGGACGCATCACCTGCGCCAACCCCTGGGCCGAGCGGCTGCTGGGACTGCCCGCGGACCGGATGATCGGCCGCGACGCGCACGACCTGCTCCACCGCCGCCCCGACGGCACCACCGTGCCGCGCGAGCAGTGCCCGATGCTGGCTCCCCTCGGCGGCCGGTCCCCGGAGGAGGGCAGCGACGAGTACTTCCTGCGGGCGGACGGCACGGTCGTGCCGATCATCTGGTCGTCCACGCCGCTGCGGCTGGAGGGCCGGCAGGCCGGAATGGCCGTGGTCTTCCACGACTACAGCCTGCACCGCAGGGCCGAGGAGCAGGCGGCGGAGCACACCGCCGCACTCGAGGCCCTCATCTCCCGGCTCAACCTGGTCGCGGAGGTCTCCTCCGTGCTGATCTCCACCGTGGAGATCTCCGGCAGCATCCGCCGTCTGCTGCGGCTGCTGGTGCCGGAACTGGGCGACTGGGCCGCGCTGGACCTGTGCGGCGACCCGCACACGCTGCGCCGGGCCGCCGTCCGCAGCCGCCGCCATTCGCGCCGGACGAGGAGGCTGGAAGGGCCGCTGCCGGAGCGGGCCGGTACGGCGGCGATCCGGCAGCTGAGGCGGGAAGGGCCCGTCCTGCTGACCGCCGCCGACCTGGCCGGCCTGGCCGGTGACCCCGGCGCGCCGCTCGCCGGGACCCACCGTGTGCTCTTCGAGCGGCTCGGCGGGCGCTCGGCCGTCATCGTGCCCCTGCACTCCCGGCAGCGGCCGTACGGCATCCTGACGGTCGCCCGCGCCGAGGACCCCGCGGACTACTCGGAGGCCGAGGTGCGGCTGCTGGCCGACATCGGCCGGCGCATCGGGCTCGTTCTGGAGAACGTCCGGCTCTACCACGAGCAGCGGAACGTCGCCGAGACCATGCAGCGCCGGCTGCTCACCCCGCTGCCGCAGGTCGACCACCTGCGGATGGCCGCCCGGTACCTGCCCGCGCAGCGCGCCATGGAGATCGGCGGGGACTGGTACGACGGCTTCCTGCTCGGCGACGGGGTGTTGGCCCTGGTCATCGGGGACGTGGTCGGCCACGATCTGCAGGCCGCCGCGCACATGGCCGAGGTCCGCAACATGCTCCGCGCCCTGGCCTGGGACCACGGGGAGCCGCCCAGCCGGATCATGCGCCGGCTGGACGAGGCGGTCACCAACACCAGCGACGCCCCGATGGCCACCCTCGTCTTCGCGCGGGTCGAGGGCCCCGAGGGCGGCCCCTGGCGGCTGCGCTGGGTCAACGCCGGCCACCCGCCGCCGCTGCTGGTCACCCACGAGGGCGAGACGAGCTTCCTGGAGGGCGGCCACGGCCCGCTGATCGGCATGAGCGCCACCCTGCACCTCGGCCTGGACTGGCCCGACGCGCACATGGACCTGCCGCCGGAATGCACCGTGCTCTTCTACACCGACGGCCTGGTGGAGAGCCGTGACCGGCCGATCGACCTCGGCATGGCCAAGCTGCGCCACCACGCCTCCGTCCTGGCCCGCCGGCCCGCCGGGGAGACCGTGGACGACTTCTGCGACGAGCTGCTGGAGCGCCTCGCGCCGAGAGGCGACGACGTGGCCCTGCTCGCCCTGCGCCTGCCGGCGGCCGGTGTCGGCGCGCCCGGTGACCGCCGGCCACCCCCGCCCCCGCAGTCCCCGCACAGCCCCGCCGCACCGGAGCGCGCCGCACCCGGCTCCGTGCAGCAGGACGCTCCGGTCGAGGACCCCACCCGCCGCCCCGGACACGACCGGGAGGAATGAACGCCCGCGGGGTGCGTCCGTGGGGTGCGCCCGCGGGGTGCGCCCGCGAGGTGCGCCCGCGGGGTGGCCGCGCCGCGTCCCGCCGCGCCCCGGGCCGGGTCATGGGAAAGGAAAATCTGTTCCCATCGGGTGGAAGGGCGGCGACCCGGGCGCGGTAGAAAGGACCCATGCCCGACCGCTACTTCCCCATGAGGACCACGGGAACCAGGCGAACCACCGCACCCGCGGGGTCCGCGGTTCCCGCAGGTGGCAGGGGACCCGCGGGGGCGATCGGCGACGCGGCCGGTGTATCCGGCGCATCCGGCGCATCCGATGTGTCCGACGCGGACGACGTGGACGCGGTCACCCGGGCGGTGCTCACGGCGTCGCGCCTGCTGGTGGCGGTCTCGGCCCGCTCCCTGGCCGAGGTCGAGGAGCGGGTGACGCTCCCTCAGTTCCGCATGCTCGTCGTGCTGTTCACCCGGGGCGCCACCAAGCTGGTCGTCCTCGCCGAACTGCTCGGCGTGGCGCCGTCCACCGCCATGCGCATGGTGGACCGGCTGATCGCCGCCGGGCTCGCCGACCGCCGTCCCAAGCCCGGGAACCGCCGGGAGAACCTGCTGCAGCTCACCGAGGAGGGGCGGCGCACCGTCGAGCACGTCATGGCCCGCCGGCGGGCGGAGATCGCCGCGGTCGTGGAACGGCTGGCCCCCGCACAGCGGACGGCGCTGATCGAGGCCCTGGCCGTCTTCAACGAGGCGGGCGAGGAGTTCCCGGCCCCCGGGGAGGGCCACCTCCACCAGGAACTGCACCCCCTCGGCTGGACCCCGGAGGCGGCGCTGCCGGACGGAGCGTGACTCGTACCGCGCACGCCGGGGCGCGGACCTGGCCGTCGAACGCCGGCGGCCCCCCGATTCAGTTGGCGGCCGCGGACGGACTGGGTGCGGGCGAGCGGGTGTTGACGTTCAGGTCGGGCCGGGCGGTCAGGGCGACCATCGGGGCTCCCGGCTGCGGCGGGGGCGGGGTGACCTGGTCCTGGGGCAGCTTCGGCGGGGTGGTCTGCTGGAAGTTGACCTGACCGAAGTTGATCACCCCGGTCTTCTCCAGCACGGTGATGTGGTCCAGCACCGTGTCGTTGGCCAGATCGGCCAGCTCGCGCACCAGCGTGTTCTCCGTGGTGGCGCGGATCTTGGCGATGGCCGGGAAGATCTGCCCGTGGGTGATCCGCATGATGTTGGCGGCGGTGGTGTCGAACTGCCTGCCGGACGCCGCCGCCGAGGTCGCCACGAACTGCTGCTGCTGCGGGGACGCCTGGTTGGGCAGGGTGATGCCCAGCTCGGGTGCGATCTTCCGGCACAGCTCGTCCAGTCCGGCGTGCCCGACGATCAGGTGCTTGCCCGCCTCCCTCATCTCCGGGGTCGAGCCCTTCTTGAGCGCGATCTCCCCCAGCGGGTACTCCCACAGCCCGGCCGAGCGCACCTTGACGACGAAGTCCCGGTCGGCCTCGGTGAGGGGGCCGTAGCGGGTGTTGGCGATGACGCGGCTGGGCGAGCCGGACGTGTTCTGCACACCGAGCATCGCGGGATAGACCAGCGCGGTGACGGTCAGTCCCAGCGCACCGATCACGGCGGCCGTTCCAGCCTTGCTGCGGGAGATGGGCATGGTGCCTCCAGACACGAGCGGCGGGTACGCCTGGAGGTACGGACGCCCACCGGGAACGGATCATTGCCCGGAGTAAAATTTGCACGCTGCCATGCGCTGCGAGCCGCACCCCTTCCCCGGCTCCCCGTGTGCCGCTCCCCGCTCGCCATGCGCTGCTCGCCGTGGGCGGGCGGGACCGGCCCGCTCGGGACCGGCCCCGCGCCCGTCGCGGCCGGCCCCGCGCTACACCGGGCTGGAGACCTGGTAGTGGTTGATCCGCCAGCGGTCCCCCGTACGACGCAGGACCACACCGAGGCTGACGTGCAGCGTGGGCCGGTCGGTGAACGAGAAGTCGACGGCCAGATAGCCGAGTACGACGTCGTCGGACAGGCGTCTGCTCTCCAGCACCCGGTAGTCGGCCCTCAGGCCGAGCGGCTGGGACGCGTAGTAGTCCGCCACGCCCCGCCGTCCGACGCTGTAGGGCCGCAGCCCCTGGAAGACCGCGTCCTCGGTGAACACGGACGCGGCCCGCTCCGGCTCATGTCCGTCGACCGCTTCCTTCCAGAGGTCCAGGACGTCGCGCAGGACCGTTTCGGTGTCGGCCGTGCCGTCGTGCGTACCGTGCATCACGGTTCTCCTTCAGTGATCCGTGCGGGTGATCCGTTCCGGGCGTGCGGGCGTCCGTGCCGGGCATCCGTTCCGGGCGTCCGTGCCGGGCATCCGGTCAGTGGCCCGCGCTCATGCCGCCGTCGACGTGCAGGATCTCCCCGGTGACGAACGGGGCGTTCTCCAGGAAGATCACCGCGTCCACGACGTCGTCCGTCCCGCCCAGCCGGCCGACGGGGTGCAGTGCGGCGAGGAACTCGTGGGTCTCCTCCGGGTGCATGGGCGTCTTGATGGTTCCGGGCGACACGGCGTTGACGCGGATGCCGCGGCTGGCGTACTCGATGGCGAGGGACTTGGTGGCCGACTGCAGGCCGCCCTTGGTCAGCGAGGCCAGTACGGAGGGGACCCGGGCGTCGGCGCTGTCGACCAGGCTGGTGGTGATGCCGACGACATGGCCGCCGCCCTGCTCGAGCATCCGCTCGACGGCCAGCTGGGTGATGCGGAAGAAGCCGGCGGTGTTCACCCCGGTCACGGCGTCGAAGTCCTCCTGGGTGTACTCGGTGAACGGCTTGGCGACGAACAGCCCGGCGTTGTTGACCAGGGTGTCCACGCGGCCGAAGCGCTGCACGGCGGCCGCGATCACCCGTTCGGCGGTCGCGGGATCGGCGATGTCGCCCTGGACGGTCAGTACGCCCGGGTCGCCGGCGGGGGCGATGGTGCGCGAGGTGGCGACGACCGCGTAACCGAGCTTGCGGTAGCCGTCCACGAGAGCGGCGCCGATGCCCTGCGAGGCGCCGGTGATGACTGCGACCTTCTGGTTGCTCATGATGACCCTTTTCCGGGGGTGGTTGAGGAGGAGGGTGTCGAGCGGGACGGGTTCCTGAGATCCCGGTCCCGTGGGAGCCCGTGAGATCCGGAGAGAGATCTACTAGCCGACCGGTCGACTATTTGACCGTAGGTGGCCGGCCGGAAGGAGTCAAAGGCCGGGGCGGCCTGGGTGGGACGGGCTTGCTCGCACCTGGGAGGTACGGACTCCCACCGCAGGTCAGTGGGGTTCCCGGCCCCGCCGCAGGGCAGCGGGGCCGGGTCCCCGGGGTGTGGGCGGCCGCTTTCAGCGGCGGTAGGGGTCACCGTCCGGCAGCCAGGCGTCCGGACCGTGCAGTCCGAGGTCGCCGACGTCGTCGCACAGCGCGTCGACCACGGCGAGCACCGCCTTCCGGTCCTCGTCCTCGCGCCACACCAGGGACCACGTCCAGTGGATCTCGGGTGCCACGACGGGCCGCCGGACGAGGCCGGGCGGCAGCGGGGCGGACTGGTCCTTGGGCGAGTTGACCACCGGCCGGCCCAGGCGGCGGACGTGGCCGTGGAACGCCGCGCCGGTGATGCCGCCGGCCGCGACGCGCACCGCGCGGGCCCCGGTGTCCTGGGACAGGTGCTCCGCGTAGGCGTTCCAGGACGACCAGGAGGTGGTGTCGTCGTCCAGGAGGACGACGGTCTCGCGCGCGGCCACCGCGCTCGTGTCCTTGCCCGCGGCGACGGCGTACAGCCGGTCGGCGCCGAGCAGCCGGGCCCGCAGGCCGAGCCGCCGCAGGTCCTCGGTGCGCACCCAGCACACGGCCAGGTCCAGGCCGCCGTCGGCGACCCGGGCGGCCTGGCTGTGCGAGGGGGCGACCCAGGTGTCGACGTGGACCTGCGCGACGGCGGAGGTGCGGGCCGTCAGGTCCGGGGGGAGCCAGTTGACGTAGCCGAGCCGGACCGGTTCCGGGTCCGACAGGCCGCGCGCCCGCCGCCGCAGGTCGTCGGCGTGCTCCAGCAGCGACCGGGTGTGCGGGAGGAGGGCCTCCCCGGCCGGGGTCAGCGACACCGAACGGCGGTCGCGGTCGAACAGCCGTACGCCGAGGTCGCGCTCGAGTGCCTTGATCTGCTGGGACAGCGACGGTCCGGCGATCAGAAGCCGCTCGGCGGCCCGGCCGAAGTTCAGTTCCTCGGCCACCGCGACGAAGTACCGGAGTTGGCGGAGCTCCACGCGGTCATGCTACGGCGCTGGGAGGACGAACCTCCCAGGCCGGAGGAGGCGGGTAGTGGCCGCCGACGGGCGCCGGACGGACGATGGGGCGGGTAGGCGCGCTCCGGTCCCGCCGGGCGCGGGCGCCGTAGGAGAGGAGTACGGCCATGCGGGAGTTCCTGGTCGAGATCACCACCACCGTCCCCGAGGGCACGAGCCAGGAGGAGGTCGACCGGCGCCGGGCCGCGGAGGCGGTCCGCGCGAGGGACCTGGCCGCCGAAGGCCGTCTGGCGCGGCTGTGGCGGCCCGTGGGGGAGCTGCGCAGCATCGGGATCTGGCGGGCCGCGGACGAGGACGAGCTGCACGAGAAGGTGCTCGGCACGCTGCCGCTGCATCCCTGGATGACCTTCGCGGTCACCCCGCTGGAGTCCCATCCCAACGACCCCGGCCGCGACCGGGCCACCTCCTGAGTCCCTGGCGTCTCCTCAGGGGCGGTCGCCGTCGCCCTCCTCCCGGGCCGTCCCGGCGGTGCCGTCCCCGGAGGCGATACGGTCCAGCCACTCGCCGAGCAGGGAGCGCTCCGCCGGGCTCAGCGACCGTATCCCGTCGCTCATCAGGGACTTCAGGGCCACGGCGTGCACGGCCGCGGGGCCGTTCGCCGCACGGTGCGGGAGGGCGGCGGCCTCGTCGGCCGGGACGAGCACGGAGCCCAGTACGGCCTCCCGCACGTTCTCGGACAGACCCGCGTACTGAGCGAGCCTGCCGTCGGCCTGGGCGGCGATGAGGGTGAGCGTCACCCCCATGCCCGAGGAGTGGACCATCGCCGCGGCGTCCTCGACGCCGGTCCGCAGCCGGCCCGCCCGGGCCACCCGCTCGACGATGCCCAGCAGCACCCGGTGGGCGTCACCGGTGACCGCGAACTGCTGCTGCCCGGGCCGCGGTTCGGTGTAGAGCAGTCGGTAGAGCGCGGGGTTGGCCAGGCCGAAGGCGACGTGCTGGTCCCAGCCGGCACGCAGCTGCGCCACGGGGTCGCCGTCGTCGCCCTGGGACTGCTTGGCGGCCAGATAGGACGCGTACCCCCGCCGGGCCACCTCGTCGAGCAGCCCCTGCATGTCGCCGAAGTGACGGTAGATCGTCTGCGCCTGCACCCCGGCGGCGGCGCTGACCGCACGCGTGGACACCGCCTCCCGGCCGCCCTCGGCCAGCAGAGCCGTCGCGGCCTGCAGTATCCGCTCGCGGGGCTGCGCCGTCTTCGTCTCGACCGTTGCCATGGAATCAATGATAACAGTTGCGCCGCATCGGTGATGTGTTAGCGTTGATGCGTCAGAACGGTTATCGCCGATGTGACCACAGGTGTGGCTCCCGGCGGCTACGTGAGGATCACACCACCATGACCGACACACCCACCCCCGCCCCGGCCACCACCACGCCCACCGCGCCCACCGCGCCCACTACTCCCATCGCTGCTCCCGCCACCGCCCCGGCCGCCCCCACGCCCGCCGCGCCCCGGGTCGCCCTCGTCACCGGCGGGTCCGGAGGCATCGGGCGCGCCGTGGTCCGGCGCCTGGCCGAGGACGGCATCGCGGTCGGCGTGCACTACGCCGGCAACAAGGCCCGCGCCGACGAGACGGTCGCCGCGGTCACCGCCGCCGGCGGCCGGGCGATCGCGGTGGGCGGCGACGTCGCCGACGAGCACGCCATGACGGCGGCGTTCGACGCCGTGGAGCGGGAGTTCGGCGGCCTCGACGTGGTCGCCAACACGGCGGGCATCATGCTGCTGTCCCCGATCGCCACGCTGGACCTCGAGGCCCTGGACCGGATGCACCGCACCAACATCCGCGGCACGTTCGTGGTCTCCCAGCAGGCGGCCCGGCGGGTGCGCGCCGGCGGCGCGATCATCAACTTCTCCACCTCCGTCACCCGTCTGCGGTTCCCGTCCTACGGCGCCTACGCGGCGAGCAAGGGAGCAGTCGAGGCCATGACCCTGATCCTCGCCCGGGAGATGCGCGGCAGGGACATCACCGTCAACGCGGTGGCACCCGGCCCCACCGCCACACCCCTGTTCCTGGACGGCAAGGACGAGGCCGCGATCGGCCGGCTGTCCCAGGCGGCCCCGCTGGAGCGTCTGGGCACGCCGGAGGACATAGCCGAGGCGGTCGCCTTCCTCGCCGGCCCCGCCCGCTGGATCAACGGCCAGATCCTGTACGCCAACGGCGGCCTGGCCTGACCCCGCCCGCTCGTCGACCGGCGCACGGCCCGCGAACTCCCGCACCCCACCCCCGCGCGGACGCTGCGGCCCCCCGCGGACGCTTCAGCACTCCCTCGCGGAACTCCTGCAACCCTTCGTGGCGCCCCTTCGTCGTCCTCCTGGGACGCGATGGCCGGGTCCCGGGGAGGAGACCGGTGCCAGAGGGCGCATTCGCGGAGTGGACGCGGCGGTTCGAGGACGAGCGAGAGCGCCGGCGCGCCCAGGGCGACCCGGACTGGACGCGGGGGGCGACACTGCACCCGGCGGTGTGGGCCGGCATCCAGCGCTTCCAGGTCGGCGAGGACGGCGACGGCTCGAGCCTCGTCGGCAAGGCGGACCGGGCGGGTGACGCCGACTACGCGCGGGCGGCCCGCCTGTTCGTCGCCGAGGAGCAGAACCACGCCCGTCTGCTCGCCCGGCTCCTGGCCGCCGGCGGCAGACCGACACTGACCGGCCACTGGAGCGACACGGTCTTCGTACGGCTGCGACGCCTCCTGGGCCTGCGCACGGAACTGCTGGTCCTGATGATCGCCGAAGTGGTCGCGCTGCGGTACTACCGCGCCCTGCGCGACGGCGCCCAGGACCCGCTCACCTCGGACGTGGCGGGACGGATTCTGTCCGACGAGGAGCGCCACGTCCCGTTCCACTGCGCACGACTGCACACCGCGCTAGCCGGGCTGCCCCGCCCGCTGCGCCGCCCGGTCATGCTCCTGTGGCGGCTGCTCCTGCTCGCCGTCTGCCTGGCCGTGGCCGCCGACCACGGACCGGCCCTGCGCCGTCTGGGCGTGGGCCGCCCGCGGTTCGTGGCCGACGTCATGACCTCGTCCGCCGCGGTGACCTCCGCGGTACTGGAGCCCGACATGCCCGTACGCACGACCACCGCTGATGTGGTGACCATCCGCACCGAACACACCCGCGCCCTGTGGCTTCTCGTCGCGCTGGGGGCAGCCGGCGCGGCCCTGGCCGTGCTGCGCCTCCTGCGCGGCGGCGGCCTGCTGGACGTGTGGCTCCTCGCGGGGCTGCTGCTCGCCTCCCTCGGCCTGACAGCGCTGTACTGGGTGACCGCCACGGTGTGCGGTGACGCGCACGGTCTGCGCCGGCGGACGCTGCTGCGCCGCCGCGGCGTGGCCTGGAGCGACATCGCCGATCTGCGCGTACAGCGCCACCACGGCCATCGCGGCACCACCCTGCGCGTCGCCGTGGTGCTGCGCGACGGACGCGTGCGGCTGCTCCCCCTGCCGTACGCGAGCACGCACGACGAGGAGGACTTCGACAGACGGACGGCCGCCCTCCGCGCGCTGCTCCACCAGTACGGAAAGCCCGCCTCCGACCACCTCGCCGTGGTCTCCCACCGCACCGCCGGGTACGGCGGCCCGGCCCGCCCGCTGGCCCTCGCCGCGCTGCTCCTGGCGTGCGCGGCGGCGGCCGCGTGGTTCGTACCGGGTGTGGCCGCGGACGAGCGGGCATGGCGGTCGGCCGCCCCGTGCCCCGCCGGGACCTCCGCCGCACAGCCGCGGGACGCCGACCGGGAGCCGCCCGCACGGGACTGTCTGAGCACCGCACCGGCCGTGATCGAGCGGATCGACGTCAACGGGCCCAAGCAGCGCAGCGTCTTGCACTTCGCCGGGCACCCGCCGCTGGAGACGGCCGGGGTCCCACGGGACGCGGCCCTCGAGTACCGCCCCGGCGACGAGGTCCGACTGACCGTCTGGCGTGGCCGGGTGATGCGGATCGCCGGCGAGCACCACGTGTGGCAGGAGCACGTCTCCACCGCGCGGGCGCAGGCCGCCGTCGCGGCCGGCCTCGTCCTGGCGGCGGGCTGGCCCGGTGCCGTCGCGCTGCTGCGCCTGCGCGCCCGCCGGCTCCCCGCCGACGAAGTGCTCCCCTCCGCCCTGCCGTTCGCGGGCGTGCTCGCCGGTACGGCGCTGTGGCTGCTGCCGCTGTGCTACCTCCACCCCACGTCCCCGCTGGGCTCTCCCACCACGATCAGCTGGGCGGCCGCCGGTTCGCTGGCCACACTCGCCCTGCTCGCCGGGGCCTGGCACGCCACGCGGGTCCGCGCCCCCCGCGGGCCGGCCACGCCGCGAGACCCGGGATCCGACCGCCCCGAGAACGCCGAAAACGCCGAGGGCCCCGAGGGCCCCGAGGGCCCCGAGGGACCCGCCACCGGGCAGCCGGAGACGGAGGCTGAGGCGTTCCTGCCGGCCCGCTTCCTGGAGCACACCGACTACAACCCCCATGGCTTCGGCACCCACATCGTCCTCGGTGGCGGTGAGCCCGCGGTGACCCCGCATGCGGGGCCGGGCAGGTTCGCGGCCAGGCGCATCCCCGCGCAGCGGCTCAGCCTCGAGCGGATACGGCGGCCCCGGGGCGACGACGGCGACACCGTCCCCCGGGGCTGGCACGTGGCCGAACTCGACGACGCCGGCACCCCGGTCCGCCTCGCCGCGGCCCCCTCGGACCTGACCCGCATCCTGCGCGCCCTGGGCTGCGCGGACCCCGGGGCCCCGGCCGCGGGACGGACCACGACCCGGGACGGTGAGCGGCACCCGCGGAACCCGTAGACCCCGACCGGCGCGCCCGTGGGCCCGCGCCCGGCGCGAAGCCCGGACGGCCCTCCGAGGTCCCGGACGGCCCTTCGAGGTCGGACGGCCCTCCGAGGTCCGCGCCGTCCCCGAAGATCCCGGACAGCCCTCCGAGGTCCCGGACGGCCCTTCGAGGTCGGACGGCCCTCCGAGGTCCCGCACGGTCCCCGAAGATCCCGGACGGCCTCCGAGATCCCGGATGGCCCTTCGAGGTCGGACGGCCCTCCGAGGTCCCGCACGGCCCTCCGAGGCCCCGCCCCGCCGTCCGCCGCCGGGCGGGCTAGGATCCCGGCCATGGGCCTCACCATGAAGGACGTGGACCGGTTCGAGGCGGCCAGGCCCCGGCTGGAGGCCATCGCCTATCGCCTGCTCGGTTCCGCGAGCGAGGCCGAGGACGCCGTGCAGGAGACCTTCCTGCGCTGGCAGGCCGCCGACGCCGACCGGATCGAGGTCCCCGAGGCGTGGCTGACCAAGGTCCTCACCAACCTGTGCCTCAATCAGCTCACCTCCGCCCGGGCGCGGCGCGAGACGTATGTCGGGCAGTGGCTCCCCGAGCCACTGCTGGCCGGCGACCCGATGCTCGGCCCGGCCGACACCGCCGAACAGCGCGAGTCGGTCTCGTACGCGGTCCTCGCCCTGCTGGAGCGGCTGTCGCCCAACGAGCGCGTGGTGTACGTGCTGCGGGAGGCCTTCGACTACCCGCACCGGGAGATCGCCGGCCTCCTCGACATCACCGAGTCCGCCAGCCAGCAGATCTTCCACCGCGCCAGGAAGCACGTCGCGGAGGGCAGGGTCCGCGCCGAGGTCGACGAGGCCGCCGCCCGGCGGGTCGTGGAGGAGTTCCTCGCGGCCGCCACCAGCGGCAGGACCGAGCCGCTCGTCCGGCTGCTCACCCAGGACGCCGTCGCGATCGGCGACGGCGGCGGAAAGGTCCCGGCCCGGGCCAAGGCGTTCGAGGGCGCCCTCGCGGTCGCGACGTTCCTGCGGGGCCTGTTCAAGCCGGGCAAGGCCAAGCGCGACCTGGTCGGCGGCTCGCCCGGGATCTACGCCGCGACCGCCAACGGCGGCCCCGCGCTCGTGGCGGTCCTGGACGGCCGGGTCATCGGCGTCATGTGCCTGGAGGTCACCGACGAGGGCATCGCCGCGTTCCGCAACCAGGTCAACCCCGACAAGCTCGAACGCGCGACCAGGCGGTGGGCGGCCACCGACCACGGCGAACCCCTGTTCCTCGCCTTCTGACCCCCATGTGAGGTGCTTCACACCGTCTTCCTGTCAGGAATCGGCGGCCTGCCCGGTTCAAGGGGCGAACCCGCCGAAGACAGGAGCAGGGACATGCAGCACCGCATCGTCGTCCTCGGAGCCGGATACACCGGAGCCATCGCCGCCGGACGCCTCGCCAGGCGGCTGCACCGCGAGGACGTCGCCATCACCCTCGTCAGCGCCGAGCCGGACTTCGTCGAGCGGGTCCGGATGCACCAGCTCGCCACCGGCGGCGACCTCCGGCCGCGCCCGCTGAAGGAGATGCTCGCGGGTACCGGCGTCGCCTTCCGGCACGCGAAGGTCACCGCCGTCGACGCCGACCACAGGACCGTCACCGTCACCGGCCCGGACGGCACCGGTGAGCGGAAGACGGAGGAACTGCCGTACGACACCCTCGTGTACGCCCTCGGCAGCACCTGGACCGACGGGGACGTCCCGGGCGCCACCGAGCACGCCTACGAGATCGCCGGCCGGAACGGAGCGCTCCGGCTGCGTGAGCGCCTGGCCCGCCTGGACGCCGGACAGCCGGTGGTCGTGGTCGGCGGCGGACTCACCGGCCTGGAGGCAGCGACCGAGATCGCCGAGGCGCGCCCGGACCTCGACGTCGCCCTCGCCGCCGCGGGCGGCCTCGGCGACTGGCTCTCCCCGAAGGGGCGCCGCCACCTGCGCAAGGTCCTCGGCCGGCTCGGCGTCACCGTGCACGAACACACGACCGTCACCGGTGTCGGGGCCGACCGCGTCACCACCGCCGACGGCACGGCCCTCCCGGCCGCGGTCACCGTGTGGACCACCGGATTCGCCGTCCACCCGATCGCCGCGGCCACCACCCTGGAGGTCACCGGCACGGGCCGCATCGTGGTCGACGGCACCATGCGCTCGGTCTCGCACCCCGACGTGTACGCCATCGGCGACGCGGCCCTGGCCACCGGCCCCGGCGGCAAACCGCTGCGGATGTCCTGCGCCTCGGGCGTTCCCATGGCGTGGCAGGCCGCCGACGCCATCGCGGCCCGCCTGACCGGCGGCAAGCTGCCCACCGGCCGGCCGCGCTACTTCAACCAGTGCATCTCGCTCGGCCGCTCGGAGGGCCTGATCCAGTACGTCACCGCCGACGACCGCGCCGTTCGGGCGGCCCTGACCGGACGGCTCGCCGCCCTCTACAAGGAACTGGTCTGCAAGGGAGCGGCCTGGGGCGTCGCCCACCCCACACTCGGCATGCCGGTCCGCCGCCGCCGTACCGTCCGGGTACCGGCCACCGCGGACCCGGCGGTCGCCACGGCCGCCTGACGCCCGCGGAGCAGCCGTCCGCCACGGGCGCCCGGCCCCTGCGGGTCGGGCGCTTCGCGCGTGAGCGGCGCGGGTCCGCCCCCGGTCCGCCCCGGCCCGCGACCGGGCCGGGGGCGCGTCAAAGGCGCAGGTCCCGGACCTGTTCCCCGGCCGGGGAAGCGGGAAGCGGGCGACGGCCCCGTGCCCACGACGTCCCAAGCGAGGGCGTTTGTGCGCCTACATGGCTATTGACCTGCACGGATCGCCTGTGCTTCCCTCGGCGTCGGGGTCTGGGACACCGCTGCTGACTGTGGCTGTCCGCGCCGAAGACGCACACCAGGGGCAGGGATGGCATGCAGGGGCGGGCCGAGGGGGACGAGCTGTCCCACGCTGCGGGAGCCGCGTCGGAACCGGGAGCCGCGTCGGAACCGGGAGCCGCGTCGGAACCGGGAGCCGCGCCGGAACCAGGAGCGAAACATCCGCCCCGCACCCCACCGCGCCCTGCGCCACCCCGCCCTGCGCCACCCCGCCGGGCCGCCGTCCGCTTCCGCGTCCGCCGGACGCTCCCCGGCCAGACCGGCCAGACCGGCCAGACCGGCCCGACCGGCCCGGCCCTCATGCCGGCGCCCCGGCCGGACCCGGGCGCCGCGGGCCGTGGCCGTACCGCGGCCGGACCGCCGTGGCCGCGCCGCCACCGGACCGCCGTGGCCGTACCGCGGCCGGACCGCCGTGGCCGCGCCGCGACCGGACCCGGGCAACCCGGGCCGCGGCCTTTCCGTCTTGCTTCCATGAGCGACTCCCCGTGACGGGACGGCGATTGCGGCCGGAAGGCGACGAGCGACCCATCACCCTGGCATGACCGACATCCGACGAAGCAGCCGAGAAGTGAGACACATACCCTCGCGGGACCTCCCGCGCACAGACCGGAGAACCGCGTTCTCCGTGGGGCCCCGGGCGCGGGCGGGACTCTGGGCCGCGGCGGGCGTGGTGGCCCTCGGGCTCCTCGTCGCGCTGGAGTTCGCCGCGCGCCGCTACGGCGAGCGGGGCCCCCTCACCAACCAGGCGCGAGAGGTGATCGCCGCCCCCAAGTCGGGCGGCCTGCTGTACGGCGCGATGGCGTTGATGATGCTGGTGCTCACCTGGCGGCAGCGGCTCATCGCGTTCGGCGCGGCGGTCGGCATCGACATCGCCTTCGCGCTCGTCCGCTGGGCGGTGGACGCCGATACGGGCGGCGGCCAGCTCTTCGGCAACGGCGCGCTGTGGGTGATCCTGGGCTGCGCGGTCATCGCCCTGACCCGCCGTACCGGCGCCGAACGCGTCCTGCTGCTGAAGGGCGTCGCGCTGGGCCTGCTGCTGGTGACCGGCCGCAAGACCGGCGACACATGGCTGTTCATCACCGCCAAGACCCGCCCCACGGTGCTCGACCAGTACGTGGCGACGGCCGATCACGCGCTGGGCGACCCGTCCTGGCTGGCCGGCCGGCTCGTCACCGCCAGCGGCCTCATCGGCTTCAACATCCTCGACATCGTCTACGGACAGCTCGCGGTGGCCGCGGTCACCGTCGCGCTGTACCAACTGCGCGGCGTCGCGGCCGAGCGCCGCTTCCCGCGCCACCACCTGGTGCGCACCTTCCTGGTGATCGGCCTCCTCGGGCCGGCCGTCTACATGATCTTCCCCGTGGTCGGGCCGGTCTTCGCCTACGGCACCGGCACCGAGCACTGGGCGTCGGTCAGCCTGTGGTCGGCGGACACACCGTTCGACACGCACTGGACGGTGGCGAACCTGTGGCCGGGGACCCAGCCGCCGGTCACCGCCCCGCAGTCCATGCCGTTCGACGGGATCACCCCGCGCAACTGCATGCCCAGCCTGCACACGGCCTGGGCGACCGCCATCTTCATCCACTCCCGCAAGGGCCCGCGCTTCCTGCGGTACGCGGGCACGTTCTGGCTTCTCGCCACGCTCACCGCGACGCTCGGCTTCGGCTACCACTACGGCGCGGACCTCATCGCCGGCGTGGTGTTCGTCCTCACCATCGAGGCGGCCCTGCGGGCGTACGACCGCGGCTGGGAGCGCTCGGGAGTCGTGCTCGTCGCGCACGGCACGGCCGTCTTCGTCGCGCTGCTGCTGTCGTACCGCTTCCTGCCGCTGCGCATGGCCGAGTACCCGTGGCTGTTCGGGCCGCTGCTCCTGCTGGCGATGATCTCGGTGATCCACGGCTACGTACGGACCACCGCCGCGTGGGAACCGAGGGTCATGACGGTCCCTCAGCCGGAACCGCAGCCGGAACCGATCTGATCGGCGGTGTGGCGCACGCCACGGGAACCCCGCAGGAACCGCCCCGCCCGCGCGGAGCGTACACAGCGTGAGGCATACAGAACCAGCAGAGCCACTGCGCGCGCATACGGGCAGGGGACCGTGCCGCCTTCGCCGACCTGTACGACCGGTACGCGCGGGCGGTCTACCACCACGCCCTGCGGCTGACCGGCAACTGGTCGGAGGCCGAGGAGGCGATGTCCGAGACCTTCCTCGCCGCCTGGCGCACCCGGGAGACGGTGGATCCGGAAGGCGGTTCCCTCAAGCCCTGGCTGCTCGGCATCGCAACGCACAAGGCGCACAACGCCAACCGCGGGCTGCGCCGCCGGATCTCCTTCCTGGCCCGTTACCCGCCCCCGCCCCCGGTCGAGGACTTCGCCGAAGAGGCGGCGGGCCGGATCGACGACGCCCGCCGCCTCGCGCTGGTACACGACGCGCTGAGCCGGCTGCGGCGCAAGGACCGTGAGGTGCTCGCCCTGTGCGTGGCGGCCGGTCTGGACTACCGGCAGGCCGCCGAGGCGCTGGGCGTGCCGGTCGGCACGGTGCGCTCACGGCTGTCGCGCGCCCGTGCGCGACTGGCCCGGCTCAGCGTCACCCCGTCCGGTGGGGAAGCCGCCCTGTCCGCACGGCAATCCGCCCCGTCCGCGCGGGAAGCCGCCCTGTCCGCACGGCAATCCGCCCCGTCCGCGCGGGAAGCCGCCCTGTCCGCGCGGCAATCCGCCCTGTCCGCGCGGCAATCCGCCCCGTCCGGCCGGGAAAGGACGGAACCCCAGAGCCGCCGCGGAGAGGTGGAGGGTGAGGCCGCGTTCGCGGCCCTGTTTCTGCAGGAGGAAACCCGATGAACGCCGACAGGCTGCCCGACGCCGACGAGCTGCCCGACGCCGGGACGCCCCGGAGCCGGGCCGAGGAGTTGCTGGCCGCTCCCTTCGCATGGGACCTCTCGCCGAGCCGTCGTCTCCACCATAAGGAAGTCCTGATGCAGCGGATCGACCGCGACACCGCCCCCGCCCCCTCCACCCCGGCGCCGGCCACGGCGGCGCCGCACCGCCGCCGGCTGCCCCGCCCGGCGCTGCTGCTGCCCGCCGCGTCGGCGGTGCTGGCCGGGGCGCTCGCCCTCACCCTCACCGGAGGCGGCCACGGCTCCGCCCCGGCGACCGGGGCGGCCACCACGACCGCCCCGGCGAACGGTGCGACCGTCACCCTGGACCGGATCGCCGCCGCGGCCATGGAAACCGACGCGACACCGGTGAAGGACAGCCAGTTCGTGTACGTGAGGAGCCTGGTCCGCGACAACACGGGCACGTTCGACGGCCCGGTGCGGCTCGGAGCCGCGCACCAGCGGGAGGTCTGGAGCTCGCAGAACCCCCGCCCCGTCGCCAGGACCGGATGGATCCGCGAGACGGGGAAGGACGCCGTGATGCCCGGCCAGGTGATCCCCGTCGAGTCGGCCGGCCCGGTACCGGTGGGCGTGGACCGCCCCACGTACAAGTGGCTGGCCGCGCTGCCCACCGATCCGGACGACCTGCTCCGGCTGCTCCAGGCCCGGACCAGGGTGACGGAGGGCGAGTCCAGGGACCAGGCGGTGTTCGAGGCGGTCGGCGAGCTGCTGCGTTCGACGATCATGCCGCCCGCCAACGCCTCCGCCCTCTACAAGGCGGTCGAACGGATCCCCGGCGTGACGGTGATCCCCGACGCCGTGGACGCCGCCGGCCGCCACGGCATCGGCATCACCCGGGTGGACCCCTCCTCCGCCACCCGCAGTGAGTGGATCTTCGACAGGCACACCCTCGCCTACCTCGGCTCGCGCTCGTACCTGAAGGACCGGGCCAGGGGCGTCACGACCGACACCCTGTTCGGCGTGGACGCCGTCCTGCAGCGCGCGGTCACCGACCGGCACGGCGAGGCACCCGCGAAGCCCAAGGCACACGGGCATCCCGCCGGCTGACCCGCCGCCGGCCGTCCCCGGCCCCCCGCCCCCGCCGTCCACGGCCCACCGGCCGGGGGCGACGGGACGGCGGAGCGGCCGGGTGGAACCATCCCGGCCGCAGGAGCGTGCAGGTACGGGGAGCGCCGGGCCTGGTGCCCAGGGCACTGTGCGGAGCCTCCCCCGAGGAACGCGTGGAACTGCACCGTCAGTGGATCCTGGCCCACGCGGCACGCAGACGTCCGCGCCCCTCGCTCCCTTCGCGCCCGGCGCGTCCATCGGCTCCCCGGCGGCCGCCGACACCCCACGACAGCACGGTCACGGCGGCAACGGCCGCAGCCGCGCGCCACAACAGCCCGGAGCCCAGGACCCCGGAGCCGACCTCCCGGCCCGCTCCGTGCCCTGGGCCGACCCTGCCGACGCCTGCTCCGCGCCCCGAGGCGACCCCGCCAACGCCCGCTCCACGCCCGGAGGCGACATCCCTCGCCGACTCGGCCCCGGACGCGACCTCCCCGCCGGCCCCGCGGCCGCGCGCCGGGCGCCCGCACGCCGGGCGCCCACGGCGACGTTCCATGCGCTCGATGGCACTGGCGGCCGCCTCGCTCGCCGTGGCGCTCGCCGGCCTCAGCGCATCCGCCGCCGGCCGCCCTCCCGGCGGCGACGAGGCGTCGGCCACCGCGCGCGCCACCCCGGGCCCCTCCGCGCCGGCCGCGCACCGCGACGGCGGCCCGCCCTCCGCTGCGAACCCCCCTTCCGCCTCCCCTTCCAACCCCCCTCCCGGCGACCGCGAGAGCCCGGCCGACGCCCGCGCCACCCCGTTCCCCTCGTCCCCGGCCGCACACAGCGGCGACCGCCCGCCCAGGGACCGGACGAGCGCCGGCACGGTCTCCTCACCGACCCCGCTCACCTGGACGGCCGACTCCCACATCTGGCGCCTCGACTGCGACCACGACTACGTCATCGCCGAGCCACCGCGGCAGGTCCCGCCGCCGGCCCCGCAGGACGCCGCGGTGTGGGCCGCGTCCCAGCACGCGGTGCACGGCCGCACCACCAACCTGCGGATCTCGGTGCAGGGACGGGGCGACGCCGCCGTCGTCCTGGAGGCACTGCACGTGCGCGTGGTCAATCGCATTGCCCCCGCCGCGGGCCGGGGCAGCGCCTACTCCATGTACGAGGGCTGCGGCGCCGTCCTCGTCCCCCGCCACTTCTCCGTGGACCTCGACGCACGCCGTCCCCTGGCCCGTTCGAAGCCCGGCAACGACCCGGACGGACCGGCCCCCGCCATCGACTTCCCCTACCGGGTGTCCCTGCGGGACCCGGAGGTCCTGCTGGTCTCCGCACGGACCGAGACCTGCACCTGCGACTGGTACCTGGAACTCGACTGGTCCTCGGGGGGCCGCACCGGCACGGTGCGCATCGACGACCACGGCCGCCCGTTCCGCACCACCAGCATCGAGGGGCTGCCGCGCTACTGGTACCGCCACCCCTCCGGCTGGATCCCCATGACCACCACGTACGACGGGACGGAGACCGACGACTGACGACTGACGACCGACGGACTCAGCACTTGGAACTGCTGGAGATCCTGATGCCGTTGACGGTGACGGCGTTGGCGAACACCGTCTGGGAGTTGGGCCCGAGGCAGACCGAGCCGCCGCCCTGCAGCCGCAGGTACACCACGTCGTCGTTCCGGGTGTTGAGGACTCCGTAGTGCGGCCGGGGCGTGACCGGCTGATAGCCGCTGGTGACGTCCCGGTACATCGAGATCGGCCGGCCCGCGAGCAGGGCGTCGTTGTCCACGTAGAAGCAGACGTAGGGGTACGGGCAGCCCTGGGTGGAACCTTCCGCGTGGGCCGCGGACGCGCCGCTCAGGGACATGGCCGCGACGGCGGCGCCCACCCCCGCGAAACTCGCGGCCTTCCGCACAACGGACGTGACGGATACGACAGATGCGACGGCGACGGACTTGATGGACATCACTGAACCTCCCGAACTCGAGAACTCGGCAACTCGACAACTGCTGGGCCGAACGGGACCCGACCCCGGCCGGGGTCCGTCACTTCGACATGATGAAGTCGAGGGCGAAGCCGGGAGCGGTCGTCCAGTAGGTGACACGCTGGCCGTCGTCCGCGTACAGCGTGGCGACGGGCATGGGGACGTCGATCGGCTTGCCCGCGGTGCTGCCGGGCGTACGGCCCTGGAGGCCGAGGGTGATGCTCCTCGCCTCGTACTCGTCCCTGGCGCCGCCGCTGACGAGCAGAGCGGCGTAGGCCTCCTGCCCCGGAGCGAGGGTGACGGGCACCCCCGGGTCCGGGTCGCTCTCCTCGATCACGGGCACCGTGGTCCGGGCATCGGCCCCGAGCCGCACGAGAGGGTGGCGGTAGAGATTGCACGGCCTGTCGCCGGCGTTCTGCACGACGAGGAGCAGGTGCCGGGCGTCCCTGCCGTCCGCGGGCTCCTTCACGGCGGACACCCCGAGGACCTTCTGGGAGCAGGCGGCGACGGCGCCCTTCCCGCCGACCGCCTTCGACCCGCCGGCGGAGGCCTGTGCCTGCACACCGGACCCGAGGGCCAGGGCGAGACCCGCGGCCACGGCCGCGACCGCAGCGGCACGGCGGCCGGCGAGGGACTTCATGTTCATCTGCGTGTTCCTTCTCTGATCGGTACGAGGTCGCACCCGCCCGCGCCCGGCCACCGCGACTGAACCGGGATGCCGTGGCGCCGCCGGACGGACGGCCGCCCCGGCCGGTGCGACGGCCACAGCGTCGGACGCCCCACCCGGCTGGGACAACAACCCCCGCCCACCCTGCGACGCTGGAACGATCCCACCCCCGCCCACCTGCGAAAACACGCAACGCTGGGACGCCCGCCCGGGACACCCCGGCAGCCCGGCAGCCCGGCACGTGCGGACCGATGGCGCCGACCACCGTGCGCCGCCGACCACGCCCTCGGCGACCGCACCGTCCGCACCGTCTAACGGGGAGCCCGGCCCAGCCCGCCCGTGCCCCGGGGGTACGGAAGCCCCCTCGGGGGTGTGCCCGGGGCTCGATTCCTGCGGGAGCGGGAGCCCATCCTGCCGCTGTCCAAGCGGACGGCACTGAGTTTCGACAGCGGAGTGATCCCCACCCCGCTCAGGAGTCTGTAATCCTCCTCAGTTCCGTTGCGAGCAGCCCAGAAGGACCCCAGATTCCTGAGCGTCGCACTGCTCTCTTCGTCCAGGAGAACCCAGTCCCGCCCATACCGAAACGGCGGAACGAACTCACGGAGATAGGTCCACAGGGAGTCGAGGAAGTTGCTCACCGTCTGAGTGCTGAAGACCGTGCACTGGAACAGATCTCCTGGGGTCTCCGTGATGGCACTCACATCGACGGTCAGCGTGCGCTCCGCCAGAACCCTGCTGGCGTTGTCCAGTGTCTGTTCCAGGACGCTGGAAGAGTCCGAGGTGCTGTCCAGAGCGGGCGGAAGGACGGTGCGCAGCATGTCGGTGACGACCGCTTGGATGGTGTCGGGGTCCGGGGCCGGGGCCGACCGGCGGCGCATGCTGTCCACGTAGGTGCCGATCGACACATGCTCCGGGAAGTCACCTGGCGCATAGAGCACCTCGGGCCGTTGCCACAGGATGATGAAGAACGCGGTGGACACCAATACGGGGAACACGACGGCGAACACCGCCAGCAGGCCTTGGACCCAGCCGCTCGACTGGGCAGCCGCGATGCCGACGGTCGTCTCGGAGAGCCCCAGGAACAGTGCGATGATCCACAGGGGGTTGAGAACTCGTGGCGCACGGCCAGGTGGCGGAGCTTCGCTTGCCATGGCACCAGAGTGGCACTGAGCGGGTGCTGCCGGGAGCGAAACGGACTCAACCGGTTGCGCGCCTGCGCTTCCTGGCTCGCGGACGCGGGCGAGTGATCAGGCCGGGCGGGCTGATCCCCTGGGGAACCGGTGCGGATGTTCTTCTGGCACGTCACCGACGGTGCGGTGAACGCATGGCCGATCCTCACCAAGGGGAAGGACTCCGAGTACTGGTACCGCTACGACGACCACCACGGAGTTCCTGTACCGGATCCTCACCGACCCCGATTTCCGGCCCTTCACCGTGGCCGACGCCGCACCCGAGCGGTTCTTCGAGCCCGCCTGACAGCCAGTGACGGAGAGGAGGAAGCGCTGCGGCCACCGGCCACAGCACCCCGGACTCCAGAACGCCACCATGGATCCGGGTCAGGGGCGCGGGAAGCGGGCACGCATGGCGTCGATGCAGGTGTCCCGCGATGTGGGCCCGCCGAACCGAAGACGGTCATAGGCCGTGAACGCCGGTTCCAGCGAATCGAGTTCGTCGACGAGCGTGTGCAGCCGCTCGGACCAGCGTGCCGAACCGGCATCCGGCTCGTTCGCTGCGGCGCTGATCGCGGCCGTCAGGTGATCCTTGCGCTGAATGGTGGCCGGGGTCACCGAGTGCAGGCACACGTACTGCCCGCTGAGATACGCGTCCCACTCCGCCTTCCCGGCGACCGGGTCGGCCCAGTGAGCGGTGAACCACGCTTCGAGCAGCTCCACGCCGCCGGCTTGGCCGGCGAGAGCGAACAGGTCGGCCGGCACCATCTCGGCGCCGTCGGAGCGCAGATACCCCGGAAGCGGCAGACACCGCCCCAGCATCAGCCGACGCACCGCATCGGCATCGCGGCCCTGGACCGCGCACAGTTCCTCCAGGGCAACGAACTGCGCGCTGACATACACGTCATCCGCATCCGTCATCGGATGGACGCCATTGACCTCGCGGAACCGCTCGGCAACCCGCTGCCTCAGGTCTGCCTCCGACATGCCATCGCCTCCGGCGCTCACAGCGCGGGCACCTCCCGCACAGCCCCGGCACGCTACCGACCGAACACTTCGGCCCCCACCGAACCATCGAGGGACCCCGACAGCCCGAGCGCACCTTCGCCGGACAGGAGACGCAGAAACGCGAAGCCGCCGGGCCGCGCCCGGCAGCCTGCCTCCCCGCCTCCTGCCACGGCGCACGACGCGTGGACGCCAGACCCGTGCCTTACGAGAACGTCAAACCCTGAGCTGCGGAACGAGCGCGACGGGGTTCTGCGTGTACCTACAGATCGCCACGGCGGAAGGAGCGGGCGGCGGCCATCACGTCCTTGAAGCGTTCGTCGGCGATGGCTTCGATGGGCGAGTCGTCCTCGAGTTGCGGGTTCATCCCCATCATCCATGCTCGGGCGGTGTGCTGGTTTTCGCAGTTGGCGATGTACGTGAAGACCTGGTAGGCGGTGCGGAGGCGGAACTCGGAGTCGAATCGGGGGGCGTTCTGTCCCCTTGCCCACCGGCCGACCTGCCGCGCGTCGTCCACGCCTGCGATGAGTGCGGCAATGCGCTGGCTGAAAGTCTCCTGCAGGAAGCGGGCGATCTCGGCGATGGGCTGTCCGGCTGTGTCGCGGTGTGCGCGGGCCTCGGCTTCTGCGGTGGTCTCTTGCTGAGTCTGCATGATCTCCTCGTTTCCTGGCCGGCGGTGAGGCGGCAAAGGATCGGCGCTCAGTGCGCGAAGGCTGCGGGGGTGGTGGGGCTCGACCGGAAGCCGCAGCCGCTGTGATGAGCAGCGCCGCGGTCGCCGGTGTCCGGTTGGCTGCTGGAGGCAGCACACCACCTCGGCCTGGAGGAGACGCTGACGATGAGGGACTCGCTCGTGGTGCCGTGTCCGCACCGCCGTGTGCTGGGTAAGTGGCGCGCTATGAAGGTGATGTCGGTCAACATGCTTGCTCCTCAGTGGCGTTGATGAAAGCCTACCCGTTTAGGGTGGGCTTACTCTACGGTTTTCCGCCCTAAAAACACTCCTGAATTCCACCAGGTGTTGCCGGTGTACTGCTGTGAGCTGGGCTTTTACTACGGTG
Source organism: Streptomyces sp. NPDC004065 (assembly GCF_044903565.1). Taxonomy (NCBI): domain Bacteria; kingdom Bacillati; phylum Actinomycetota; class Actinomycetes; order Kitasatosporales; family Streptomycetaceae; genus Streptomyces; species Streptomyces sp. NPDC004065. The sequence goes on from NZ_JBJDQT010000013.1 coordinate 166,932, forward strand.
CATCAAGTTGCAGAAGCGTGACGCCGGACGCGCGCGACAACCTGATCGGGCGACGGTACGTACGGCCAAGCGACGCAGTCCGCTCACCTGACGGTGAGGCCGTACTCGTCGGCCACCTCTTGCAGGGCGACGTCCTCCACCCGGATGGCGCAGCGTTCCACCTCGGTGAGTTCGGTGTCGCGGAGGATGGCCCAGCAGCGCCGTCCGCCGTACCCGGAGCGGTAGGTGATTCCCTGGACGAGGTGGTGGCCGTCCGCGTTGCGCTGGGCGACGGCCCATGCGGCGATCTGGCGTGTGATCCGCCGGTTCGGGCCATGCAGGTCGTCGTCGGTCAGTTGTCCGGTGACACCGATGGCGCTGAGTTCTTCCTTGAGGTCCGATGCGAGGACCGCCCGGGTTTCATCCGTCTCGATGTCGAGGAACTGCGTCCGGTCGGTGGGGATGAGGCGTACCAGGATGCGCTCCTCCCGCCAACTGGAGGGGATGTGCCCCATGGCCATCAGGTGCGGTTTGTTGTTTCCGGCGCTGCCCATGAGCTCGCGGATCTTGGGGCCGATGCGGTAGGGGGCCAAGGCTTCCGCGTAGCATCCTGCCGGCGTGGAGGCGCAGTAGAGCGTGCTGTAGGAGTACAGGCTGTACCGGCCGGCTGCCGAGCCGTCGAAAGTGTCCGGTTCCACTCGGTTGTACTTGACGGGATTGTGGGCCCAGCCAAGACGCCACACGCCCTCGGCCGGGGCAGCGGTCAGAGTTACGGGCGGGATGGTCATTTCTGGTACCCCTCCTGCTCGCCGGCTTGTCTCCTGTTCTGCTGCATTGCGTCCGCCGAAGGGCGCACTGCGGCATCGGGTGCCGGGGGCGGGCCGGATAACGCGACTGTCATGGATCCTCACTCGTGCCGCTCTGACAGGGGTGATCAGGGCGTGGGCGCCTGACCGACGTGGCTGAAGATTCTCTCGTCGTGCGAGCCGCGTGTCCGCTTCCCGCCAGGATGATGGGCGGTGCACAGGCGGTGCGTTGGTGCAAGGGGACGGCGCACGACCTCACAGTTGATCATGGTGGAGGCGGAAGGCCATGGTCCCCGCTTCGCCGGAAGCGAGCAGTATCGAGGAGGCCGCACCATCGGGATCCGACACCGTCTTCAAGGTGCGCAGGGGCGCACCCGTCACGATGCGGAGCAGGTGACGGCCGGCTGTCGCGTCCCAGAGGTGGATGCTCGTCCTGCCCGCCACCGCTAGGGCGGTTCTGTCCAGCGGCAGGCGAAGAGCCGTGACAGCTCCGAGCTCGCCGTCGTGGAGAGCGAGCTCGTCGGTGAGCCGGCCTGTTTCGACGTCCCACAGTTTCAAGGTGCCGTCCTGACCGGCACTGGCGATGAGCAGCCCCCCGTCGTGCCAGGAAACGAACGCCAGATCATTGATGATGTCCTGATCACATCTGATCGACCGGCCGACCTGCCCGAGTCCGTCCACATCCCACACGCGGACGGCGCCGTCGCTGCCGCCGGACGCGAGAAAAGCCCTGCCCCCGGATTGGTGGGTGGCCAGACAGCGCACGCTGAACCTGTGGTGGCCGAAGTCTTCGAGCAGGCCTCCAGTCTGCAGGTCCCACACGCAGACCCGGCCGTCAGCGCTCCCGCTGGCCAGCAGTTCGCCTCGGGCGGCCGACAACGCCACCAGCGCATTGACCGGCAGGAAGTGGCCGCGCAGCACTGGCCCGGTCTGCCGCTTGGTGACGGGGTCGGCACAGACGATGCTGTTGTCGCTCAGGGCGGCGGCCAGCAGCAGACGACCGTGCTGACGGGGCCAGGCCAGGGCAGTCACCTTGCGGCCCTTCAAGAGGGTTCGATGCCTGTTGGTCGCAAGATCCCAGACGACGATCCGGGACGCCCGGGCTGCGGCGAGAAGACGTCTCGGAGCAGGCGACAAGGCGCTCGCGGTGATGTGATTCCAGGCTTTCGGGGCCTGCGCGAAGGTCTGGCGGTCGACTGGCCAGCTGCGCACGACGCGGTCTGCGCCTGCGGTGAAAAGACGATTCTGGCCGGCGACGTCCACGTGGGTCATCGCGGTGACCGGCGCCGTGTGCGCGGGCAAGGACCCCTCGATGGGTCGAAGACCCGGAATCCGCCAGAGGCGCAGTGTGCCGTCGCCTGCCGCCGAGACAAGCGCCGGCTGCTGGTCAAGAGAGGTGACGTGCAAGTTCGTCACGGGTGCGGCGTGGCGCGCGGTCGCGAGGGGCGCCGTGCCGACCGCGGTGGCCGTCAGGTCGTACAGGGACACGTGGCCGTCCTCATCGGCCACGGCGTACTGGCCTGCTCGGGGCATGGGCAGCAGGGCACGGACGCGGGCTGGGTGGCGGGAGTGCTGAGAGACGGTGTGGCCGTCGAAGCAGTTCACGGTATCGCGCTGGGTGAAAAGCAGGCATGCGTGCCCATCAGGCATCTGGACGCTGCACATGACTGCTGAGGAGTCCTCGAGCTCGGGCAGCGCGAGGGCGTGGGCCTGGAAGCGCCCCGGGTCGAAGGCCACGACATGGCCGTCGCTGAACGCGGCAAGCAGGAGCGGCAGGTGTCCGGTGGGATGGTAGGCGGTGAGGGAGCTGACCCAGGTGTGTTCCCGGCGCACGATGACCTGGCGGATGAGCCGGCCGTGGACCGCGTCCACGGCGGCGACGCAGCCGTCCGTGCCCGCGGTGATGATCAGGCCGCCTCTGAGCGGCAGCAGGTGACTGATGGCGCCCCGGTGCACCTCGATGGGGGCGTGTGCCAGGCTCCCGTCCAGGCGCAGGATGCGGAGCGTTCCGCCCTTGTCGCCGGCAGCGATGGCCTTGACCTTGCCGTTCGCGCTTTCGACTGCGGTCAGTGACGTCACGTCGCTGGGCGTGGCGGCCCAGGCCGGCACCGGGCTGGCGTAGTGGCTCCACAACGGGGTCACCGGCGTTGCGTTGAACGTCTGTGGCGGCGCCGTCTCCTTGGCCCGGGCTTGCGGCAGCGAGGCCGCAGCGTAGTGGGACAGCCGCAGACTGGTCAGACGGGACACCGGATCCGTATGGCGGGCGAACGGCTCCAGCCTGGCCCAGGCGTGCAGCCACTGCCGCCTGTCCGACCTGTTGTCCTCCGTCGCCAGCAGCCGGCGTACCTCGGAGCTGGTCTCCCAGGCGAGCAGCGCCGGCGGGACATGCTCGTCATCCAGCACGTTTCCTTCCGCGGCATGCTCGGCGAGATGCCGGCGCAGATAGGGATGGGGCGGAATGGTCGGATCCGCGGGGACCAGACCGGCAAGTGCGGCAGCGATGTCGCGGTGGATGGCTGTGTGCCGGCTGTCGGTGCTGTCACGCATCCCGGCCTCCGAAGTCCAGCAGGCCCGCATCCGGATCGAGGAGCACGTCGACCAGTTCCTCGTGCGCGGGCCGGTAGACGCGCCGGTCGTCCTCCACGGCATGCGCGAGATAGCCGCTGAGCCGCCCGCTGAGAAGTTTCTCTATCATCGGGTCCCATTCGTCGGCCGGCAGCCGCTTCGGCATGAGGAAGACGCCGGCGATGGTCGGCCAGACCTCCCCCCAGGGCACTCCCTGCCCCTTGGCGTACGCCGCGGCCTGGAGCAACGCCAGGGCAACGTCGGGGGGCAAGCCCTGGACCTGCTGGACCTGCTGGAGGTCGTGCTGCAGCAGGCCTCTGATACCTCGCTCGAGTTTCGTGTGCCAGCCCTCGCTGAGCGCCAGCTCCATCGGGTCCTTGGTGCTGCGCAGTTGGTCTCCGGCAAGCCGTGCGTCGATGAACGAGGGCCAGACGGCTTCGACGACCGCGGGCACCACCTGCCGGCGGGTGTCGGCGTCCATGGCGTCACCGATCAGCGCCGTGACGTACTCGGCGATGTCGTGCTTGCTGCTGTCGCCGTCCGTCCGCTCCACGCAAGCGGTGGGAAACGTGTCTCTCAATGTCCTCAGCAGGCCCAGTTCATCAACGGCCGCGCCGCCTTTGCTGTTTCCGGCGGGCCGGCTGGAGCGCACACCGATCAGCAACCGCACCGCGGGCGCCGCTGAGGTGTCTTCGTCCTGGCGCTGACCCGGCACCGATGGACGGCAGAACGGCGCCAGCGGGGCGAGTACGTCCCCGACGATCCGGGCCTGCTCCGCCGCCTCGTCCAAGCCGTCGAGCACGATCGTCACGTTCTGCCCGCAGGAGCGCACGTAGTCCTGGATCTGCCGCGACCACACGTCGACCGGGTCGCCGGTCGCCGGCACCGCGGCGGGTTCCTCCCCCAGAGCACGCAGCAGGTCGGCAGCAACCTGCGCGGCATCCAGATGACGGGCGAGCACCGCGGCAGTCACCGATCCCTCCGGTGGGAGCGTGTCGCGCGGAGCCGAGTCCTGGGCCACTTTGTACAGGGGCTCTTTCCGGAACACCGGATCGCTCAGGGTCACCGCCCTGGCGAGCACCGCCGACTTCCCACTGCCCGCGCACCCGGTGATCAGTAACACTCCCCGCGGAGAGTATGAGCCGAGGAACGAGGCAACCGCCCGGTTCAACTGCTCACGGCCCCGGAAGTACCAGCCCTGATCGGTCTCCTGAGTCCGTCCCGTCGCCCGGTCCAGCCAGTACTCCGCCGCGAGTGGTTCATGCCGCTGCGTCGCACCGAGCACTTCCGGCAAATGCACGTAGCCGGGATTGGGCAGGCACGGAGAAGGCTGGTAGTTACCGCCGTCGAAGACGCGCTGCAGCTTGAACGTCCGTTCCTCGTCCTCCCGCAGTCCGCGGGCATACTCGGCCATGAAGTCCGGGACGCTCAGATACGGAGTGGTGATACCCGCGTTGCGGCGCAAGCGCCGTAGCGCACCCCGCAACAGGGTGGGAAAGCGCAGAACCTGGATCTTGCTGTCGTGACCGCATGTGACCAGGACATCGAGGTTGCAACGGTGCCTGCGGCTGCGTCGGATGTCCTTCTGCAGCGCCGCGAGTTCGGCGTGCATGCCGCCCGCGAAGCAGGTGTTGACTATGACCAGTACGTTCTCGACATGCGAGTCCAGGGCGGCGGCAATGATGTCCGAGGTCCGCACTGCCGTGGCAAGCGGCCGCTGTTCCACCGAGGCGGGCAGCCGCAGAAAATGGGTGTCCGACTTGCCGGGGATCCCGTGCCCCGTGACGAACAGCACCAGCGCGCGACCGCGTAGCTCCCTGACGTCCTGCTCCCGTAAGAAGTCCTCGACGTCGTCCCGTGTCTTCAGCTCCGGGGGCGGAACCTGCCGGAACGCCGGTGGCGGGCCCGGCGTCTGCCACCACTCGCGCACCGCTGCCAGCTGCTGGTCGATGCCCTCGGCGAACGCCTCGGCATCGTCGTCGTCGCCGTAGTCGCGCACCGCCAACGTGAGCAGGACACGCTGTCCCGGCAGGCCGGCGCCTGCTAAAGCAGGGTCCTGCAGAACCTCATCCCCCGTGTGTTGCATGTCATTAGTGTGGCAGCCATGAACTCGCCCCTGGGGGGAACCTTGCCAAATCCAGCACCGCACACCGAGCCCCGCCTGAGCCCCGCGGTCACGCACGATGCCGTCGTCGTCGTTCCCGGCATCATGGGCAGCGAGCTCCATGACACCGCCACGGACAACGTGATCTGGGGCTTAGCCAACCCCGCCTGGCTCGCCAAAGCCTGGCTCACCCGCGAAGGCCTTACCCCGCTGCAGCTCACCCCGGCCGAACTGGCCGGTGACTACAGCCGCGTCCAAGCCCCCCGACTGCTGCAGACCCCGGCCTGGAGCCCGTTCCTTCGCGGTATCGAGCCGTACCACAAACTTCTGCGGACGATCGGGAACACGGTCGCTCACCGTGACGCCATCATGACGTTCCCCTACGACTGGCGTCTGCCTGTCGCCGTCAACGCCCGCAGGCTTGCCCAAGAGGCCCGCGACCACCTCCAACGGTGGCTCGACCACTCCGCCCACGCCGACGCCCGCCGACAAGCCGTCGACGAACGCCCGGCCCGTCTGGTCTTCATCGCCCACTCCATGGGCGGCCTGGTCACCTACGCCGCCCTCACCAGCGGCGGCGACAGCGACCTGCCCGCCGGCACCCGCGGAGTCATGACACTCGGCACCCCCTTTCTCGGCTCGGTCGTCGCCGCCAACATCCTCAACGCCCGCCAGGGCGGACCCCTGCCGCTGCCGCATGCCCGTCTCGCCGCCGCGGCCGCCACCATGCCGGCCGTCCACGAGCTTCTGCCCCGCTTCCTCTGCGTGGAAGACGCCCTCGACGTCCGTCGCCTCACTCCGTCGGATGTCGCCGGCCTCGGAGGTGACAAGGACCTGGCAAAGGCCGCGGAGGACTTCTTCACCACCCTCTACGACCAGCCCCTGCCCCACCACCGCCCTGTCGTCGGCACCCGCCAGAACACCGTCCAGTCGATGAAGCTCATCGACGGCCGCGTAACCGCCTCCGAATACTGCTTCCGGACCGACACCGACGGCACCGTCAAACGCGACGCCCAGGGAGCACCACTGCGCTACCAGGTCTGGGGAGACGGCACAGTCCACCGCGAATCCGCCTCCCACACCCGCCGCACCATCCCCGTCTTCGCCCAGCACGGCGCCGTCGCCAACGGACGCGAAGCACGCCGCGTCATCGCCGACTTCCTTCTCGAGGACGACCACCTCGGCCCCGACCAGGCCGAGGACGGCATCGGCCTCGACCTGCCCGACTACGCCCCTGCGGGTACCCCCTGGGACTGCGTCGTCACCGGCACGGACGACCCCTCCCAAGTCGAATGCACCGTCGCTGCCACGGACACCGACTGGGAGACATCTGTGCGGCTCGAAGCCTCCGAAGACGACCAGCTCGGTGCCAAAGTGACGTTGCCGAGTCCCGGGCTTTACCGCGTAACTGCCAAAGCCGACTACGGGCCCACCGTCACGCAGCTCGTCTTCTCAGGAACCGCCGGCAAGGACGCACCCGACGACTGACGAACCCAGCCAAGCGGCGCCATCTTCAGCCGAAGAGGCAGCCGGCCGCAGTGGCGGGCCGCCGGGCCGTCCAGGCCCGTCACCCTCTCCGCGTCATCCAGGGCAGGTCGCCTGACGGGTGAGTGACATCGCTTGGCGCTTCACGACCCCAGACACGGCTGCTTCGCTCCGACAGGGCACGCGGAGGGCGCGTCGCCTCGAATCGGACCAGACAACGAATAAACCCCAGGCCGCTGACCTGGGGTTTCTCTCTGGAGCGGGTGACGAGAATCGAACTCGCGCTCTCAGCTTGGGAAGCTGCGATCATTTGCGGCCGGTTCGGGCGCTGACCTGCGCGAACATTCACGGTGAGGCCTTGCCGGGCCAGACCGCTTCCACCGTGGTTCACCGCTGTTCCCCGCTCGATCTGGTGCGCTTGTGGTGCGGATGCGTGGCGTCAAGGGCTCTGCTCACGAGGCGCATTGTCAGTGCCCATGGCTAGGGTCTCAGACGCGCGGTCGGCTTCCGAGGTGTCCAACTCTGTAGAGCAGCTGCATCCCCGGCTCTGTTGGGGGTGGCCCGGGCACGACCCGGGACCTAACCAACGGTCGGGCTTCGTCGATGGCCAAGGAGAGACCTGCCAGCGCCGGCCGCGCACTGGGTACGGCACTGCCGCGGGAGCAGACGCCCGCTTTGGACCGAGGGCTGCAGCCTTAGCTTGTTGTTTAACCTCGGCGGTTCACCTGACCTGCTGACCTTGGTTCCTTCCTGAGATGGCGTCCCGCTGTGTGGTGTAGCCGATCAAGGTGAGGGGGTGCGCCGGGGGCGTGTGCCGATGGGTTTTCGCTCCTTGCCCGCAAGGTGGGCCATCGTGCAACTCTCCGTAGTGAACGGGCAGTTCAACGCGGGAGGTGCAGGATGGCCCTGTCTCAGCATGACTTACTTCGCCTGCTTGAGCGGCCACCGCGACAAGACGCTCACCACCCAGGCCGGCGATCTGGACCTCGCGATTCCCAAGCTCCGCTCGGGTAGCTTCTTCCCCGCCCTGACGGTCATCGACGCCCTGGAGTGGGCGAGCGACAAGGCGGACAGCTTCGGCCACCCGGCACTGGAGGACCTGGCCACCGACCGCAGGCGGGTGGTACTGGCCTCCGCGCACCGGCGGGACGCCTGGCCCCATCTCCCCCGGATCGCCCGAGCGTTCGCCGACATCGCGAACGAGCCCAACACCCGGGTGATCGTGCCACTGCATCGCAACCCGTCGGTACGGCAGGCGATGCTGCCCCACATCGGCGGCCACCCGAACATCACGATCGTCGACCCGCTGCCGTACCTGAACTTCTGCCGACTCATGCGGCGCGCCGACATCATCCTCTCGGACTCCAGCGGAGCCCAGGAGGAGGGTCCGGCGCTGGGCAAACCGACGCTGGTGATCAGCAACGTCACCGAGCGCTCGGAAGCCGTGGTCGCGGGCACGGCCCGCCTGGTCGGCACCGCCTACGACGGTGTGTGCCTGAGATCAACCTCAGCATGAACCCGCCGAGTTGGTCCCTGGGCAGCGAACTGCTCTTCTATCTGCTGTTCCCGCTGCTGATCGTGCCGATCCGCAAGATCCGGGACGGGGCGCTGTGGGCATGGTCGGCGGTCATGGTCGCCGGGACGATCGTGGTCCAGCTGGTCTCGATGCATCTGATACCGGCCACGCCGAAGTCGGCGATCACCCCGATCTCCGACCTGCAGTTCTGGTTCGGTTATCTGTTCCCGCCGGGCCGCCTCTTCGAGTTCGCGCTCGGCATCCTGCTCGCGCGGATCGTACTGGCGGGCCGCTGGCCGCGCCGGATCGGCATCGGTGTGTCCCTGGGCCTCTGCGCGATCGGTTACGCGGCCGGGTTCTTCGTGCCGTTCGAGTACACCTTCGTCGCCGCGACGATCATTCCCATCGGGGCGCTCATCGCCTCGGTCGCGGCGGCCGACGTCGCTGGTCGCCGCACCTGGCTGCGCAGCCGCCCCATGGTGTGGCTCGGCGAGGTTTCCTTTGGCTTCTACCTCGTCCAGGGCGTGTCGATCTTCTATCTGCGCTCCTTGCTGGACGGCGCCACCTATGGCGTGCCCGGCGCGGCGCTGCTGATCGTGGGGTTCTTCGGCACGTCCCTGCTGGGCGGCTGGCTGCTGTACCGCTTTGTGGAGATGCCGGCCATGCGCCACCTCAGCCGCGGGCGTAAGGAGCTCCGTTCCCCTCTCCCGGCCGTTCCTGCTCCGGTCCCCGCGGAGGCCGAGCCCGCCGAGCCGACCTCGCTGCGCGCGCTCTGAGACACAGGCTCTGACAGAACCCGCTGACGGAATGGGTCCGTCAGCGGGTTCTCGGGGTCACGTCCCCGCCGGAGCCACGGGCCGGGGCTTGTCGGCGAAGACCTCGGCGAGCAACCGGTAGGAGGTCAGGCGGTCGGCGGGGTCGCAGGTCAGGGTGTTGACCATCACCTCGTCGACGCCATGCTCGGCGGCCAGGTCCGTCAGACGCTCCCGGACCTGATCCGGGGTTCCCCATACCAGGGAGTCCCGACGGACCGTTGCGCGTTCCGCTTCCAGAGCGGTCCACCGGTGGGTGAGAGCGTCCTCGGGGGTGGGCAGCGGGAGGTCCTCGCCGAGGTCCTTGCGGCTGCGCCACAGCAGGACGCTCTGCGCCAGCGCCTCGGCCCGGTCCTCGCTCTCGGCGGTGACCACGCGCGCCGCGAGGACACCGCCGGGCGCGGGGCGGCCCGTGTGCTCGGCGTACGCCGCGCGGTAGGAGGCGAGGGCCGCCCGCGCCGGACCGGGGACGAGGAAGTGCGCGAAGGCGTAGTCGCTCCCCAACTCGCCTGCCAACAGGCCAGAGTTGAGGTCGGCCCCGAGAAGCCACATCCGGGGGAGCGCGGTGGCGACGGGGCTCCCTTCCTCCCCGGTGGCCGGCCCTTCGTCGTCGAGGCCCAACAGCACACGCACCGCGCGAACCCGTTGCGGATAGTCGTGGGCGGGTCCGCCCGCACGGCCGAGGCCGAGGTCGACGCGGCCGGGAAACACGGAGGTCAGGACGCCGAAGACCTCCGCCACCTTCGCCGGCGGGTAGCGGGGCAGCAGCACTCCACCGGTGCCCACGCGCATCCGCCGGGTGCGGGCCAGCAGGATCGCGGCCAGGATTTCGGGGGCGGTGCCCGCGAAGCCCGGTGACCCGTGGTGCTCCGCCGTCCAGTAGCGGACGTATCCCAACTCTTCTGCGGCCTGGGCCAGTTCGACCGACGAATGAAGGGCGTCCGCGGGCGAGAATCCTGAGCCGACGGGCGACTGGTCAAGCACCGACAGACGCGGTGCCGTGGACGGTTCCATGGACGGCCCCCTCACTTCCCCGCCCGCGCGACGGCGGGCACGATCCGGTAGTCACGCTGGAAGACCAGGTTGTGCAGGTCGCCGGTGACGATGGCCCGCAGTGTGGGAACCTCCGCCGCCGCTTGGTCGGGCGTGAACACGTTCAGGGGCCAGTCGTGGACGGTCGCGCCTCGCAGATGCGGGTGATGGAACCCGCCCCCGTAGTACGCCAGCAGAGTGATCGGCGCGATCTCCGTCTCGCGCTGCTCAGGCCAGGACAGCGTCCAGGACGCTGCGAGGCCGGTGTCCCGGGTGCGTCGGACCCCGGTCGCGTCGACGTCGCCCGTGCCGAGGAACAGAGTGGCGTCGAACTCGTCGAGGACCTGCACGGCGTACGGATGGAGCAGCTCGACCGCCCGCCGGAAGTGCTGCTCCTTGCCGAGACGGGACACGGTGTCGCCGCCCTCGCCGTGGGTGCCGTCGCGCAGGTCGGCGAAGTGCCGGACCAGCGCCTCGATGTGCGGGAGGCCGGTGGTGTCCGGTGCCTCGGTGGTCATGCGGTCTCCTTCCGTGGCCGCAGCCGGTCGCGCAGCGCCGTGCCGAGCCAGTGCCTCAAGGGAGGGTCATGTGGGTCGGAGCCCTCGGCGGTGAGGAAGACGGCGTGCGGGGTGCGGGGGAACACCCGCAGACGTACGTCGTTCCCGGCCGCTTGCAGCCGCCGCGCGTACCCCGTGACGTCGTCGGTGACCGGGTCGAGATCCCCGACGGCGAGGATGGCCGGGGCCAGACCGTCGAGCCGCCCGGCCTCCAGCGGGGTGCTGTGCAGCCGCTGGTCGTCTCGTACGGCGGTGCCGTTCGCCCCGCGGTACCGCCGCCACGCCTGCCGCAGATCCTCGGCTGCGGGGAAAGCTCCCGGCACGCGCGTGTAGGAGGGAGCGGCGCAGTCGGGGTCGAGCGGTGGGTAGGCCAGCACCTGGGCGGCGAGCGGTTCACCCCGGTCGCGGCGGGCGAGGGCCGCGCAGGCGGCGATGGTACCGCCCGCGCTGTCGCCCCCGACCACGACCGGCTCGCCGGGCTCCGCCTGCTGTTCGGCCCACGAGAGCGCGGTCAGCACGTCGTCGAGCTGCGCCGGGTGCCGGTGGCGGGGTGCCAGGCGGTATCCGGTGCTGACCACCGTGCAGCCCGACACCCGGGCGAGGTCCGCGACCGGTTCGTGCCAGTGCTCCACGGACCCCGCCTGCCAGCTGCCGCCGTGCGCCCAGACCAGCCAGCCGTACGGGTTCGGGCCGGGCCGGTAGACGCGTACCGGGACGTGGTGGGTCCCGGCGTCGAGCCACCGGTCCGCCCAGCCTGCCTTCTCGCGCTGCCGGTCGTCGAGGCGCACGTTGGTGGAGGGCGGCCGGCCGACGCCCGGCGGCTCGTACCGCCCGCCGTTACTGCGCACTCGACCGTGTGCGCAGGAACAGGGCGCTGGTGAGGGTGCCGAGGAGCACGATGGCGGCGTTCACCGCGATCGCGACCTTCAGACCGCCGAGGATGGCCGAGGCTCCGGCACCGGTCATGGCGGCCGTGGCGACGGCGCTCATGATCGGTGTGCCCATGGTGATGCCGACCTGCTGGGTCATGGTGGCGAGGCCGGTGGCCAGACCCTGTTCGTGATCGGCGAGCCCCGAGGTGGCGGTGACCATGAAGCCCACGATGACGAGCATGTTGCCGACCCCACCGGCGAAGGTGCCGATCAGCAGCAGCCACATCCACGAGCGGTCGTCGCCGAGGCCGAGCAGCGCGGCCGTGAAGACGGTCTGCAGAATGCCGCCGGTGATCAGCGTCGACTTGCTGCCGATCTTCCCGATGACCTTCGGGGCGATGGTGCCGCCGACGACCGTGCCGACTCCCAGCACTCCGAAGGACAGGCCGGCGGCGAGCGGGGAGAAACCGAGCACTTCCTGGAGGTAGAGGGTCAGCAGGAAGACCAGGGAAGTCTCGGTGAGGAACGCGATCAGACCGGCGATGTTGCCCCAGGCCACCGACCGCTTGCCGAGCACACCGAGCGGCACGAGCGGCGCGGACACTTTGCGCTCGACGGCGTAGAACACCAGCAGCAGGGCCACACCCACGGCCAGCGACAACAGGGCCTCGGCCGAGCCCCACCCCTTCTCGCTCGCCTGGGTGAGCCCGAAGACGATGGCCAGCAGACCGAGCGTGACGCTGATTGCGCCGGGCAGGTCCAGCTTGGGGCGCTCGTCGGGGCGGGACTCCTTGATGACCGTCGGGGCGATGAACAGCACGGCGAGGGCGACAGGCACATTGATGAAGAACGCCCAGCGCCACGACAGCAGGTCGGTCAGCAGGCCGCCGAGGATGGCGCCGGTGGTGAACCCGGCCGACATCAGCGCCCCGTTGAGGCCGAGCGCCTTCTCGCGCAGTGGGCCCTCCGGGAACGAGGTCGTCAGCAACGAGAGTCCGGCCGGGGTGACAGCGGCGGTCGCCAGGCCCTGGAAGACGCGGGCCGCGATCAGTACCTCGGGGTTCTGCGCCAGACCGCCCACGAGCGAGGCCGCGCCCAGGACAACGAGGCCGCCGAGGAACAGCCGGCGGCGGCCGAACAGGTCCGCGACGCGGCCGAACAGCAGAGTGAAGCCCGCCGCGCACAGCGCGAACGATGTGGCGATCCACTGCAGATGCGACAGCGAGAAACCCAGGCCCTCACCGATCACCGGCAGTGCCACGTTTAGGATGGAGAAGTCCACGGCCAGCATGAACTGGGCCGCGAGCAACAGCACCAGCACCAGCCGAAGCCGGGGGGTGAGCGCGGCCGGGGCCGTGCCAGCGGCGGTGCCGGAGACGGTACCGGCCGCCTCCGAATCAGTGACAGACATGACGTCGAGTCCCTTTCCTCACGTTTCCTGACACCCCGCGCGCGCTCGGTCGCGTCACGCGCGGTTACGAAAGAAGAGGCTCGTCGACATACGGAATCCCAGCCAGCACCCTGTCTCGCACAGCCAGCGCGAGGGTAGTCATCACATGACCACCCTTACGGCCTCCGGCCTTCGGGACGGGCGGGCATCATGGGAAGTCAGTGGCCACGACCTGTCGCACACCGCCGACCTGGAGGCATGGATGGACGCCTCGCCCGAGCTGGGAGACTTCCTCAAGTCGCGTCGCGCCGCGCTGCGCCCCGAGGACGTCGGCATCACCCCGCACCCGACCCGCCGCCGCGTCAGCGGTCTGCGCCGTGAGGAGTTAGCGATGCTCGCCGGCGTCAGCATCACCCACTACACCCGTCTCGAACAGGGCCGTGCCACCAGCGCCTCCGACGGTGTGCTGGAGGCGATAGCGCGTACGCTGCGCCTCTCCGACGACGAGACGGCCCATCTGAAGGACCTCGCCCGTCCCGCCGCCGCTTCGTCCCGGCCGGCTCCGCCCCGGGTGGCCCATGCCAGCGCTTCGGCCCGACAGTTGCTGGCGGCCATGAGCGACGTGCCGGCCCTGGTCCTGGACCGGCACAACGACGTCCTCGCCTGGAACCGTATGGGGCACGCGCTGCTGGCCGGACATCTGGCGCCTGAGAGCCCCGACACACCGGCCACCCGCCCCAACCTGACCCGGATGCTGTTCCTGGACGAGCAGTACCGCGAGCTGTTCACGAACTGGAACGAAGAGGCCCAACTCGGCGTGGCCTCCCTGCGCCTGGTCGCCGGCCGCCATCCCCACGACCGTGCCCTCGCCGAGCTTATCGGCCAACTCACCATGAACTGCGACGAGTTCGCCTCTCGCTGGGCCCGGCACCCGGTACGCACCTGCACCTCCGGGGTGAAGCACTTGCGTCATCCGCTGGTCGGCGCGATGGACCTCAGCTTCGAGAACCTCGTCATACCCGGCGCCTCCGGCCAGCGCCTCATCGCCTACACGGCCGAGCCCGGCTCGCCGTCGGAGGCCGCACTGCGGCTCCTCGGTAGCGTGACGGCCCCGGTGGCACAGGACCCGACGGCGGTACGGCGCTGAGGCGCCGCCGTACGGCCGAGCCGGCCCCGCTCAGGCGCTGCGCTGCCCGGCGAGCAGTGGCTCCATCGGGTAGGCGGCGTGGGCTAGACGCATGTGGGTGTACGCCGCCGAGGCCATGGTCATGTGGTGGTGCCAGGCGGGGAAGGAGCGTCCGGCGAAGTCCAGCAGCCCATAGCTGCGATCCATCAGGTCGGCGGTGACGGTGGAGCTGATGTGGAGGCGGGTCAGCTCAAGAAGTTCGTCCAGCCGGTGGTGTACGAGGTTGGTGAGCCAGACCTGGGAACCAGGCCGCCCCCCAGGGTCGAGTTCGGTGAACAGTCGGTACGTCCGCTGCTCATCGCCGGTCTGCCGCCGCGCGAGGGTGGACAGGACCTGGGCCTGCCGGAACATCCCATCGGCCCCCGTCACAGCCGCCATGCGTCTGCTCCATGCCCGCTCCCGAACGTTCCCGGCACCGGGAGACAGCTGCCGGGGGTTAACGGCGACGATGAAGTCCCTCCCGGCGTCGCCCAGTCGGGAGGTCAGCTCGCCGAAGTCGGTTGCATCACTTATGTCGGCCACGACGGGCATGGCTGGCGAGGAGGTACGCGCGACCATGGAATCCACTAGGTCGAGCATGTGCTTCCACTGCGGCTGGAAGCTCTCCGTCTTAGGTATGCGGGCGCGTCGGCGCAGCTCGGAGTCGTCGGTCCACTGCCGGGGAAGGAACAGCCGCCAGTCGACCGGGAAGTTCGCGCCGGGGCAGGACAGGAAGAGGGCGATGCCCAGCTGGCAGTTGAGTCTGCGCCCGGTCGAGGGAACGAACCGCTGGTGCACTCCCACCGAATGGTCGCCGCGCTTGGGCAGGACGACCGGGGTGAGGGTCCAGGCCCGTACGGACGACCTCTCCTCGACCCATCGTGTCAGCGCGTCACGGGCCGGTTCCCACTCCCATGGGCTGCTGTTGATGAACTGCTGCAATGAGTACCAGGCCGTGGGAGAGGCGGATACGGACTCGGCCAACCGCCGCATCGACTTCTTTCCCTCGGTGAGTAACAGCCCCCTCAGATAGACGTGAGCCCACCGACGCTGGTCGGTTCGCGGCAGATACCCGAAGAGCTCCTCGACCAGCGTGTCCACGGCATGTATGCCCACTCCCGCCGGAACCAGCCGTGCGCGTGTCCCGTTCATGACCGGCGTCCCCCCTGTCCTGCAGAGCCGGTCGTGACGGTGAGGCCGAGGTCTGGTTCGGGACCGAACGTCCTGTGGGCTCTCGGGTGTGTGCCCAGGGCGATGGCGATGGACCACATGGGACGTCTGCTCTCCTTGCTTGAGTGAGGAAAAGAGCGGATGGTGGGCCGAGTCACGCCGAGCGTCGGCCGTGGCGTCCGGTGACCACGTTCACCTGGCCGCGCAGGAGACAAGTACGAGGCACCGGCTCGGACTTCTCTCCCTCATTCGTGTCGCGTGGAGGCCCTGGCCTTGACCCGGCAGCACCCCCCCCGGGTGTTGATCACCGACATCAGCCTGGCCCGGCGCTCGGGCCTGGAAGTAGCCACCGAAGGTGACGGGTACCGCATGGTCATCACCCCGTCCCGAGATCCTCGTGTTCAGCGTTCGAGACGCTTGGGGGTTGGGTCGCTCAAGATGGCGCCCGAGTGCCCCTCAAGATGCCGCTTGACCTGCACTTAGGGCACGCAGAGGGCACGCCACCCTCGAATTGGTCTAGACAACAAACAAACCCCAGGCCGCTGACCTGGGGTTTCATCATGGAGCGGGTGACGAGAATCGAACTCGCGCTCTCAGCTTGGGAAGCTGATGTTCTACCATTAAACTACACCCGCGTAAGACGCCGACCGGAGGTCGGTGTCCGACGTTCGCTCACTTTACCCCATCGTCGGCCCCAGGTGCTCGCACCGTGGGGCCCGAGTGCGTTAGTGGGAGGCGTGAGGGGGTACCGGGGCTGCGCGGGGCCGGAGTTGGGGCGTAGCGTGGGTGTGCGGCGGGCGGCTGCCGGAGGGTTCGTGAGGGACCGGAGTGCCGCCTGGAGCGCCGTCTCTTTGATCCCGTAGTGTGGCTTTTGTCGTCAGGCGGCAGAAGGCCAGACGCGGTTCTGGGGAAGGGACTCAAGGGACTTGATGGAGCGCACCGTCGTCCGTTGTGCCGAGGGGCACGTGTTCAGCACCGCTTCGTTCCCGATGCAGCAGGCCGGCCGGCTCGGTCCGGGCCGGCTCGTGCGGTGCCCCCGCTGTGCCCGGCTCCGCAGTGCGGTGCCCGTCGCTCTCGAGAAGCGGTAGGGGCGGGCGCGCGCGAGCGCGAGCGGTGGCCGCGGGCAGTCGCGGCAGCGGAATCCGGCGCGTGGAGTCGTCCTGATTACGGGGGCTCCGCGCGCCTTGCGTATCCTCGGGGCGTGCTTCTCTCAGACAAGGACATCCGGGCCGAGATCGACGCCGGACGGGTGCGGATCGATCCCTTCGACGAATCCATGGTGCAGCCGTCGAGCATCGACGTGCGGCTGGACCGCTACTTCCGGGTGTTCGAGAACCACCGCTACCCACACATCGACCCCTCGGTCGAGCAGCCCGACCTCACCCGGCTCGTCGAGCCGGAGGGGGACGAGCCGTTCATCCTGCATCCGGGGGAGTTCGTGCTCGCGAGCACCTACGAGGTGATCACGCTCCCCGACGACCTGGCCTCACGGCTGGAGGGGAAGAGTTCGCTCGGGCGGCTCGGACTGGTGACCCACTCCACGGCCGGGTTCATCGACCCCGGGTTCTCCGGGCACGTGACCCTGGAGCTGTCCAACCTCGCCACCCTGCCGATCAAGCTGTGGCCGGGGATGAAGATCGGGCAGCTGTGCATGTTCCGGCTGACCTCGCCCGCCGAGGCCCCCTACGGCAGCGAGCGCTACGGCTCCCGGTACCAGGGACAGCGCGGGCCCACCGCCTCGCGCTCCTACCTCAACTTCCACCGGACCCAGGTCTGAGGAGCGCCCCCAGCGACATGAGCGACGTACGAGAGAACCTCACCTACGAGCGCTTCGGCACCGCCGTCCGCGAGCTCGCGCAGACCATCGCCGACGACGGCTACGAGCCGGACATCGTGCTGAGCATCGCGCGCGGCGGGGTCTTCGTGGCGGGCGGGCTCGCCTACGCCCTGGACTGCAAGAACATCCATCTCGTGAACGTCGAGTTCTACACCGGCGTCGGAACCACCCTCGAGATGCCCGTCATGCTCGCCCCCGTCCCGAACGTGATCGACTTCTCCGACAAGAAGGTCCTGATCACCGACGACGTGGCCGACACCGGCAAGACGCTTAAGCTGGTCCGCGACTTCTGCCTGGACACGGTCGCCGAGGTGCGCAGCGCCGTGATCTACGAGAAGTCCCACTCGCTGGTGAAGTGCGAGTACGTCTGGAAGCGAACCGACGACTGGATCAACTTCCCGTGGTCTGTGTTGCCTCCATGTCGTAAGTCTGGCACGCCGATCACGCCGTCTAAAGACGCTCTCTGAAGATCGTCAGCTTCGGCTGGTAGGTTGATCGCCCACCGGAGCCTGGCGCTGGCCGCTGCTGTTCATGCCTGACGGTGTCAGCCGGCGCACGCGGTCTGGACAAGGGCTGCCCTGCCACTCAAGTCATGGCGCGCTCTTGAGGGCTTTCGGCTACATGGAGAAGGATACGGCAAAGCAGTGCTTGAACGGCTTAAGAGGCTGTCTTACGTGGCAAATTCCGCGAGCTTCTTCAGTAGCTCGGGGCGGTGCCATGCCGGGTTCAGCACGGCCAGTCGTTGCGACCCACGTACGGGATCTTGAGGCCACGAGTAGCCCATGGCAGGCTCATGCCGCATGATCGATGCATTCGTGAAGGGCACCCTGCACGGGCGACTGCGGCGGGACCGCAAGGCGCTGCTCTGGAAGCTCGACGGCCTGTCCGAATACGACGCCCGCCGACCTTTGACAGTGACCGGGACCAACCTCCTCGGCCTGGTCAAACACGTGGCCAGCGTAGAGGCCAGGTACTTGGGCGAGGTCTTCGACCGGCCGTCCCCAGAACCGCTGCCCCGGTGGCAGGACCACGACGGCAGCGATCTGTGGGCGGCTGAGGACGAGACGCGCGACCAGATCATCGAGTCCTACCGGCGCACGTGGAAACACTCAGACGCGACGATCGACGAGCTTGCCGTCGATGCCCCGGGCCACGTGCCGTGGTGGCCGGAGCCTTATTCCAACACGAACCTGTTGGCCATCCTGGTCCACGTCCTCGGCGAGACCAACCGGCATGCCGGGCACGCCGACATCCTGCGCGAAGGCGTGGACGGCCGAACCGGGATGCGCCCCGAACACGAGATGCAGATCGATGAGGACGCCCGCACCGCCTACTGCGCGAAGATCGAGCAGGCCGCCAGATCGGCCGCATCAGTCGAGGCATAGAAGGCTGTCCTGCATCGAAGGATCACATGACAGAGGCCCCGGTAACCCCCGGGGCCTCTCAGGGTTCTGCGGTCCGACGTCACTCCCGCCAGACGGGCTCGATCAGATCAGGATCGAAGATCCGCTTTCCTCTACCTGCCGGGTGGATGATCACTGCCGAAAGGCTGTGGAGGATGATCTCCTGTTGGCGCTCAATGGGAAGATCGAAGAACTCCTCTTCGGTCAGGTCCTCCGTCCGTCCCATCGCCTCCCTCTGCCTCTGCTCCTTGTAGAACCTGGACCGCTCCAACTTCAGCTCGTCGCGCAACTTCTCCTTGGCCGGCAGCAACTGCAAGAGCGTGGACACGCTGATCTGCTTGGCCTTCTCCGCCTCCACGAGTTGGCGGATATCGGCGTTCACGTCCTCCAGCTCCTGCTGTCCAGGCCACCGCTGATCTTCGGCCGCATCGGATCCGGCGGCCTTCTCACGCTTCTCCTCAAGCACCAACCGCGTGATGTGCTTGTCCACGGGCTCGCCTACGCGCCCGACCTTGCCGCACCCGCCGTTGACCACCGAGCACTGGTAGCTGTACTTCGACTCTGCGATCGCCTCGCACACCGCCTCCCACTCCTCGACGGTGTTGATCGGCTCCCAGTCACCCATGACGGGCTGGCCGTCGTCGCCGTAGAGGATCTCGCCGTGGTACGTCCGGTAGCCGACCGACCGGGGGTTGGTGAGGATGTGCTCGACGTGGTGGTGGGCCATGCGCCTGGTGCCTTCGCGCGGGTTCCCGAGTCCCTGTTCCTGCCACCGCGTGCGAATCGTACCGATGCGGACTCCGGCAAGGATCTCGCGCTGTGCGGCTCGGATGGCCTTCGCGGCCTGGGGATCGACCTTGCTCCGGTCGTCCTTGCGCCATCCGTACGGCGCTGGGCCTCCGCTGTCCTTGCTCTGCTGGGCCAGCTCCCAGTGCTTGCGCCGGATCCGGCGCGATGCGTCGTGGGACGACTTGCTGGCGAACGCCACCATGATCCGGGCCATGGTGCGACCGTCTGGCGTTCCCAAGTCGATGTCGTTGGTGACGGTCGCGAACTCCAGTCGCGGGCGCTCGTCGAAAATCTCGATCAGCCGCTCAAGATCGCGCGGCTGGCGGGCGAGACGGTCAAGGTCGTACGCGACGATCCCGTCGATGAAACCGGCCCGGAGATCCTTCAACATGAGCTCGAACTCGTCACGGACGACGTTGCGCTTGAACGCGGACACGTCGTTGTCCTCGTAGACCTTCACGGCATGCCAGGAACGTAGATCGGCGAGACGTTCGCAGTCTGCTTGCTGCCGGGCCACGCCTAACGCCTCGCCCCCCGGTGGTGAAGCGGGCCGGGCAGGTGCTCGACGCCTGAGGGGCGCGGCCCGGGGTTCCGGCCCGGGTTCCCGGCGTGAGCAGCGAAGAGTCCGGGGGTGAGCAGCGAGGACTCCGAGAGTGGGCAGTGAGAAGGGGCCCGCGGCGGCGGGCCCCTTCTGCGTGTTCTTGCGCCCGCCCGCCGGGCGTCCCGTGGCGGGGCCGGTCGCTAGAACGTGCCCAGCTTCACGATCGACAGCAGGGCGATCAGCTGGATCGCCGAGGCGCCCAGGGCCTTGGGCCAGGGCAGGTCGTGGGAGCGGCTCACCATGAGGGTCAGCAGGGCGCCGGCCGCCACCCAGGTGGCCCAGCCGAGCAGCTGCACGAAGCCGGCGTCGCCGCCCAGGAACATGGCGACGAACAGGCGGGGGGCGTCCGTGATGCACATGATCAGCATGGACAGGCCGACCGTGGGCTGCCAGGCCCCGTCGCCGCCGAGCTGGCGGGCCAGGGTGTGGGTGACCACACCGAGGACGAAGTAGCTGAGCACCATCGCCACGGCCGTGGTCAGCACGATCGGCACCGCGTTGGAGAGCGTGGCGTGGATGGCGTCGTCGCGGGCGCCGTCGAAGCCGAACACCGCGAGCAGGCCGTAGAGGAACGTCACGGTCAGGGCGGGGCCCCACATCGTGTAGTCCCGCATCTGCAGGAAGGTCCGGTTGGGGGACATCACGATGCCCCGCAGCAGGTCCTTCCAGTGCAGACGGGGCCCGATCGGGCCGGCCGGCGCCGAGCCCGCGTGGTAGGTCTCGCCCTGCGAGTAGGGGTCCTCGCCGACCGCGAAGGCCTGCGTGTGACCCGGGTTGTTGGCCGCGTACGGGTCCGGGCCGCCCTGCGGGTGGGCGCCGCCGTCGCCGAAGTACTCCGGCTCGCCGTGGGCGCCGTAGGCGTGCGGCGCGCCGCCGGGGCCGCCGTGGGCCTGCGGCCACCCGCCCGCGCCCGCGCCCGGGCCCGCCGGCGCACCGCCGCGGCCGTACCGCGGTTGCTGCTGCGGGTACGGCTGCGGCGCCGGGGGACGGCCGTACGGCGGGGCCTGCGGCGCCTGCTGCCCGTACGGCGGGTGTTGCGGTCGCGCTTGCGGGGCGCGGTCGTCCCGGCCGCCGCGTCCGATCCTGAATCCAGCCACGCCTTCGAACGTACCTGGTCCTGAGGGCCGGTGTGCCGGACCCGGGTGACCGGGCCCGGCTTTGCTGCCGACCTGTGACATCCCCTAAGGGGGCGTCAGGGGAGGAGTCCGGGTCGGGCCCCTGTTCACTGGGCGATGGTCCAGCCGAAGTCCGCGTAGCCCTTCAGGGCGACGTCGCGGGCGCCGATGAACTTGGCGTTGGTGGTGGTCGGGCCCGACGCGGAGCCGCGCAGGACGGTGACCGCGCCGTAGCCGTTCTCGCCGCCCGCGCCGACGACGAGGTCGGCCTTGCGGTTGTTGTCGATGTCGATGAGCCGGACCGACTGGCCGAACCGGTCCAGCTTCTCGGAGCCGCCGGGCACGCCCGGGGTGTCCTGGGTGTAGAGCTTGGAGCCCTTGGTGGTCAGGCCGGAGGCGGAGCCGAAGAGGACCGTCACGGTGCCGGCGCTCACGACCTTGCCCACGGCCTCGTCCGGGGCGCCCACCGCGACGTCGGCGTATCCGTCGCCGTTGATGTCGCCCGTGCTGATCGACGAGCCGAACAGGTCGCCGGCCTCGGCGACGCCGGGCGCGCCGGCGGTGTCCTGGTGGACGACGGTCGGCGTCTGCGCGGGGTCGGGGCCGTTCGGGCCGCCGTACCAGACGGAGATCTGGCCGCCCTGGTGGCCGGACTTCTTGATCCGGCCGGGGTCGGAGGGGTCACCGAGGACGAGGTCGCCGTACCCGTCGCCGTTGACGTCCGCGACCGAGCCGGACACGCCGTCGGCCTTGGGCAGATTCCTCATGGCGTACTTCGAGCCGTTCCAGCTGAAGTAGTCGATGCCGCCGCCCTCGTCGCCGTCGAACAGGGACGAGTAGACGCGCTCGGCGGTGCCGTCGTGGTTCAGGTCGCCGGCGAACACGCCGGCCGTGGTGCCCAGCTCGCCGACGGCGACGTGGACCACCGGGGCGCCCTTGCGGGTGAAGGGGCCCTTGTAGAGGCGGGTGTCGGCGCGGCCGGTGACGGTGACGTCGCGCTTGCCGTCGCCGTCGAAGTCGGCGACCGCGAGGCCGGCCGCGAAGTCGCCGTACTCGGGGAGGGTGGACGGCTGGGGCAGTACGGCGGCCCCGGACAGACCGGACGTGCCGCCGAACAGGACGGTGGCGCTGCCCACGCCGTTCCGGGTGCCGATGCTCTCGCCGGGGGCGCCCACCACGAGGTCGCTGTAGCCGTCGCCGTCCAGGTCGCCGGCGGCCACGGTCTGGCCGAAGAGGTCGCCCTGCTCGGCCGCGCCGGGGACGCCGGCGGAGTCCTGCGTGATCACCGCGCGCCTGGCGGCGGACAGACCCGAGGAGGAGCCGTACAGCACGACGACCGCGCCGGCCTGCGGGTGGGAGCCGACCTGGTGGCCGGCGGCGCCGAGGGCGACGTCGAGATAGCCGTCGCCGTTGAAGTCTCCGGTCAGCCGGGAGGGGGCGGCGACGGCCGGGGTGGCGGGCAGGGCGGAGAGCAGGCCGGTGGTCAGGGTGGCGGCCAGCAGGAGGACGCGCTTGCGCAAGACGGGCTCCGGGTGGAACGACTGGGTGGAGGGGGCTGGGTGAAGGGGGCGGGGGTGAAGAGGGCGCGGGTGAAGGGGGGTCGGATGGAAGGGGGCCGGGTGGCCGGGCGGTGGTGGGCCGAAGCGCTCCCGTCGACGGCGGTTCGCGCCCGGTTCGGTACGCGGTCGGTGATCAAGAGACACCTGGGGGGCGGAGAGGGTTGTACGTGCGACCGGCCGGGATTTGGCGCGCGCGGTGAGGGCAGTGAGCGTGCGGTGTCCCGGGCGCGCGGGGGCGGGAGCGGGCAGGATGGGGGCATGAGCGTAGTCAAGATCAACGTACTGACCGTGCCGGCCGAACAGCGCGAGACGCTGGAGAAGCGGTTCGCGCACCGCGCCCACGCCGTGGAGAGCTCCGACGGTTTCGAGTGGTTCGAACTGCTCCGCCCGGTGGAGGGCACCGACGACTACCTCGTCTACACGCGGTGGCGCGACGAGGAGTCGTTCCAGGCCTGGCTGGAGGGCCCCATGAAGGCGGCGCACCAGGGCGCCGGCGGGGAGGGCGGCGAGGGCGGCGAGAAGCCCAAGCCGGCCGCGTCGGGGTCGACCCTGTGGTCCTTCGAGGTCGTGCAGCAGGCCGAGCCCAGGAAGGCGTAACCGCCGCTCGGGGCGCCACCGGGACGCCGTACGGCCGCCACCGGGGCGCCGCCGGGGCGCATGGGCGCCGCGGGGGTGTGCGGGAAGAGCGTGTACGTCCCGGAGCGGTGTGTGGGTACGACGGTGCCCCCGTCCTCGCGGGACGGGGGCACCGTGGGGGTGTCCGGGGCGGGACCGCCGTTACTTCACCGGCTCCGGCTCGGGTGCGTTCTCGCTCTCCGCCTCGCCCGCCGGGGGCTCGTCCGCCGGGGTCCTGACGGAGTCCAGCAGGAGCTGGGCGACGTCGACGACCTGGATCGATTCCTTGGCGTTGCCCTCGTTCTTCTTGCCGTTGACCGAGTCGGTGAGCATGACCAGGCAGAACGGGCAGGCGGTGGAGACGATGTCCGGGTTGAG